>JBEGPS010000036.1:0-4077 GCA_041181325.1 Pseudomonadota bacterium | reverse complement strand
ATGGAGTCGGGCTTGCCCGCGCCGACGCCCCAACAACAGGCCAACATTGAACAGATTTTGCGGGCTGGATGGTACTTGCTGGAGTTGATCAACGAAGTGCTCGATTTGGCGCTGGTTGAGTCGGGCCGGCTCAGCATGTCCATTGAGCCCGTGCGTATCTGCGAGGCACTGACCGATTGCAAAACCATGATGGAGCCACTGGCCAGTGCGCGCGGCATTACCCTGCAGTTTGCGCCCTTGGATGCCACCTGCTTCGCAGCGGTAGATCGCACACGGTTCAAGCAAGTGCTGGTAAATTTACTCAGCAATGCCATCAAATATAACCGCCCCAGTGGCCTTGTCAATGTGGTTTGTTTGCCTGTAGGCCCCGGGCGTGTGCGCATTCGCGTGAGCGATACCGGTCATGGCCTGCCAGCGGCCAAGCTGGATCAACTGTTTCAGCCCTTCAACCGCCTTGGCCAGGAAGAGGGCGTAGAACATGGCACCGGCATTGGCCTGGTAGTGTGCAAGCGGCTGGTCGAACTTATGGGTGGGCAGATTGGCGCTACCAGTCGGCAGGGCAACGGCAGTGAGTTTTGGATTGAGATCAACCGCGCCGAACCACCCTTGCCAGAGGGTGCGCACAGTGAACCTGCGCAAGCACCCTGGCCTGCGCTTAGGCTTGCGCAGAGCCATCACGGCCGCAGCGTCTTATACATAGAAGATAACCAAGCCAATGTGGAATTGGTGACCCAAATTATTGCCCGTAGCCCTGATGTGCGGTTGTTGCTTGCAGGTGATGGACCGCATGGAGTAGCCTTGGCTGTTGCCGAGGTGCCGGACTTGGTCTTGATGGACATGAACCTGCCCGGCATGGATGGCCTGCAAGCCATGCAACTGTTACGCGAGAATCCCGTCACACGGCATATTCCGGTGATTGCGCTGAGTGCCAATGCCATGCCGCATTTTGTTGACAGAGCCATCCAGGCGGGCTGCATTCGCTATTTGACCAAGCCCATTAAGTTGGTTGAGTTTGTGGAAGCGCTGGAGGCGGGCTTTCAAGCCGCGCAGACCCCGCCGGCCACTCAAATTAGTAGTCATTTAGCCATTTAGTCCTCGCCAAGTATGCGTAGGTAGCTATTATTTTAGGAGCATTTTTTGACAGATATTGACGCCACAGGCAAGCCCATGGGCCTCGACTTTGCGGTCGTTGGCATGGGTGCCTCGGCCGGCGGGCTCGCGGCCTTCGCGGCCTTTTTTGCCGGCATGCCTGCGCAGGGTGAGCCCGGTATGGCTTTTGTTTTGGTGCAGCACCTAGCCCCTGACCATGACAGTTTGTTGACCGAGCTCGTCCAGCACTCCACCCGCATGCCTGTGCACGAAGTGACCGACGGCATGGTGGTCGAGGTGAACCACGTTTACGTGATTGCACCCAATTACGACATGGCGTTTCTCAATGGCATGCTGCACTTGGTCGAACCTACTGCCCCGCGGGGGCATCGTCTGCCGATTGATTATTTGTTTCGTAGCTTGGCGCAGAACTTGGGTGAACGTGCCATAGCCATCGTGCTGTCAGGCACCGGCAGTGATGGCGCGTTGGGCGTACGGGCCGTTAAAAACGGTGGCGGCATGGTTATAGCGCAAAGCGCCGCGTCCAGCGAGTTTGATGCCATGCCCCTCAGTGCATTAGCCACTGGGGTAGTGGACTGTGAGCTTGCGCCGGCAGAAATGCCCGCCAAGCTGATCGCCTACGTCACCCACGCTTTTGGAAAGCTGCCCGCAGTAGCAGCCATGGTGACACTCCAGCCCGAGAGTTCGCTGCAGCAGGTGTTTTTGCTGCTTCAGTCACAGACGGGGCACGATTTTTCTCAGTACAAGCCCAGCACTATTCATCGCCGCATTCAACGCCGCATGGCGGTGCAGCAGGTTGAAACGCTGGGGGACTATGTGCGGTACCTGCAACGCGCTACGGTGGAGGTGGACGCGCTCTTTAAGGACTTGCTGATTGGTGTAACCCAATTTTTCCGCGATCCAGAAGCTTTTGCCGAGCTGGAGGCGCGGGTGATTCCACGTCTGTTTGAGGGCAAGCCCCCCGGCAGCACGGTGCGCATTTGGACCACTGCCTGCTCTACCGGCGAAGAGGCCTATTCGATTGCGATTTTGTTGCAAGAGCGGCTCGAAGCGCTGAAGCAGAACTTCCGCGTCTTGGTCTTCGCCACAGATATGGACAGCCGCGCCATTGCTATTGCGCGTGCCGGGGCATACCCGAGCCACATTGCTGAACATGTAACGCCCGAGCGACTGGCCCGCTTTTTTGCGCTGGATGCCACCACCAGCACTTACCGGGTGCACAAGAGCATTCGTGACCTGCTGGTGTTTTCTGAGCAAGACCTGATCAAAGACCCACCGTTCTCAAAAATTGACCTTATCAGCTGCCGCAACCTGTTGATCTACCTGGACGCAAACCTGCAAAAGAAGCTGATTCCGCTGTTTCACTACGCGCTCAGCCCCGCCGGTATGCTTTTTCTGGGAACTTCCGAAACGGTGGGCGAGTTTACGGACCTGTTTGCCACGCTGGACCGCAAGGCCAAGCTGTACCAACGCAAAGAAGACCACCGTGGCGCACAGCGTGCTGCCGTGGGTCGTTTTTTAGGTGCGCCAAGCCTGAAGTCGCTAGATCCGCCTGCGGTGCCCGACAAGCCGCTCCCCAGCAAAAAGCTGTCGCTGCGCGCGCTAACTGAGCAAGCCATCTTGCAGCAGCTGGACAAAGTTGCTGCGCTGGTGAATGCACAAGGCGATGTACTTTATTTGCATGGCCGGGCTGGGCTGTATCTGGAACCCGCGCAGGGCGAAGCCGGTATTAGTAATATTTTGAAAATGGCGCGCGAGGGGCTGCGCCGTGACCTGACCATGGCGCTGCACAAAGTGGCCAGCACCAAGCAGAGAGGGTATGTTGGTGGGTTGCGCGTGCATGCCCATGGATACACCACACAGGTTGACCTCACGGTGTCTGTTGTTGCATCAGGCAATGCAACAGCATTGGATGTGCCGCTGTTTTTGGTGATGCTAGAGCAGGCCCCGAATTTGGCCGAGCCTGCCTATGCCCCCGCACCAGACGAGGCGGGCGTTGTACCCGCGCTTTCGGACCAAGATGCAAATACACAGATTGCCGAGCTGCAAGAGGCCTTGCGTACAAAGGAAGAATACCTGCATGCTGCCAATGAAGAGCTGGAGACTACCAACGAAGAGTTGAAGTCGTCCAACGAAGAAATGCAGTCAGTGAATGAAGAGCTGCAGTCGAGCAACGAGGAGCTCGAAACTTCTAAGGAGGAGCTGCAGTCCATCAATGAGGAGCTAACCACTGTCAACGCAGAGCTGCAGGCCAAGGTGAGCGACCTGTCCCGTGCCAACAACGACATGAATAACTTGCTGGCCGGCACTGGAATAGGCACCATTTTTGTTGATACCAAGCTGTGTATTCTGCGGTTTACCCCGGCCGCTACGCTTATCGTCAACCTGATCTTGAGTGACGTGGGGCGGCCTATGGGGCACATTGTTTCCAATCTGTTGAACTACAACAGCCTGTTGAACGACGCGCAGGCCGTGCTGGACACCCTGGTACCCAAGGTGCTGGATGTGCGGACTAACGAGGGCTTGCACTACACCATGCACATGCTGCCCTATCGCACTTTAGAAAATGTGGTGGAAGGGGTGGTGATTACGTTTGTGGATATCTCGGAGATTGTGCGCATCCGCGAAGCCTTGGCCAAGGCCAACACCTTACTGCAGTTGGCCGTCATAGCACGTGATACGCCCATGGGCCAGGTGTGACGGCGCAAAAAGCCTACTCCACTCAGGCGCTGCGCAAGCGGGCCGAAGTGGTGCTACAGGCTGCAACGCATGTGGTTCCCGACAGCGCCAGTGCACTGTCTGCCAGCGACTTGCGACACCTGTTGCACGAGCTGCAAGTGCACCAAGTGGAGCTGGAAATGCAGAACGACGAGCTGCGTGCAACCCAGGTCAAGCTCGATGCCACACGGGCGCGCTACTTTGACCTGTATGACCTCGCCCCAGTGGGCTACTGCACTGTGAATGCAC
>JBEGPS010000035.1:0-5348 GCA_041181325.1 Pseudomonadota bacterium | reverse complement strand
GGCGTGGAAAGCATGAGCATGGTGCCCATGATGGGCAACACGCCATCGCTGTCCCCCGCCATTTTTCAGAATGACGATGTAGGCATTGCTTACGGTATGGGCCTAACCGCAGAGAAGGTGGCCAACCAGCGGGCTCAGGCGTTGGGCTTGGCAGCCAGCACAGGCCGTTAAAAAAATCGTGCAGGCCGTCACGCGTGGGCACGCGACCGGTGTCGAAGATGTATTGCTCGTAGTCCTTGTGGTCGTAGCCCAGCGTGCCGTTGGTCAGCGCAATGCGCCCAATGGCGATACGTGCGTTTTCGTCCTGTTGCGCCAAGTCAAGCAGCCAGCTTTTGCGGCCTCCACTGGCTTGCTCAAGGAAAATGGTGGCTTGCTCCAGGCGGACTTCGGGGAACGCCACGGTGCGCTGCAGCAACTGCGGCAAATTGACCGAAACCTCCACCCCCTGGGCCGTCACCATCTGCTTTTCTTGCGCCCATGGGGGGTTGGCAAAGGTCACAGCAGCGGCTTGCACGCGCAACGCGGGCCAGCCCCAGTGCACGGTGATGTCGCCTGCAATGACCAGCTCTCGGCCTGTTTTTTGCAGCGTGTACCGCTCCACCGGGCCGCGCAGCCAGTTCCACCCGTACACCGCGAGGAAGGCTCCGCACAGCACCACCACGGTGGCCAGCACCAGCCCGGTACCCATCAGAGCGCGTTGCGGTGAGCGGGGGCGGACTTCCTTCACTGCTTCAACGTTTTGTGACATGAGCATGGGCCGCAAACTGCGCCAGCTTGTCCAGCACACGCTGCACTACCTCGTTGGCCGCCGTCACACCGCCCTGGGGGGATTCACTGGGCGCGGCTACTGCATCACTGAACTCTTGTGATGCCAGCACCCGGCGCGTTTTATCGTCTACCAAAGTGGCGCGTAGTGTGAATTGGACACGGCTGGGTTGGGTTTGAAAATTGTGTTGCAGACGCACGATTTCGGTGTCCAGCCGCTGGTCGCCGGCGGCGCTGGCGGGTGTCAACACCACGGCTGCAAATGCGCCGGTGTGTTCAATGGTTTTGGCCATCAAGGGCCCGAGCATGCGCGCCGGTGGGTCCACCCACTCGCTGTGTGAAAAATACTCCAGCTGGTGGTCCTTGCGCACAAAGATGATGCGCTGGCTGTCAAAGCCCGACGCTGCGTGGGGTGGGGTGATGATCAGGGTGGGCAATGTGCGCTGCGCATCCACCAGCACGGGCGGGGTCGCCACACCGGGTTGCGAGTTCAGCGCATAAAAAGCGGGGGGTGTTGCAGTTTCTGGGCGCAGTGCGTTGCAGCCGCTCAAGGCCAGTACGCACAGCGCCATCGCTAGGCACCCCGCCCCGCGAGTCACTGTGGTGCGTTTGAATGGAGTCATGGCTGTCCCTCTGTTTTTCGCCTTTCCCCGGGGCCTTCTGGTATCGGAGTGCGGCCAAAGATCAAGCCGCTTGGGTCACGCCGTGTCTGTTCTGACAACCGCCTTAGTGAACTGCTCAAGGTGCTCAACTCCCCCAGCAGGCGCTCCAGTTCGGGCAGGGTCTCAGTGCTGAAGCGTTTGACATCACTCCCGATCACATCTACGGTCCGGCCCGCGCTGATGCTGGTTCTTGCCACTTCGTTGCCCATGGTTTCCACCGCATCGGCACCGCGGCCCACACGGTTAGCCAAGCCCTCCAGCTGGGCACTCATGCGCGCGGTGTTTTTCAGGGTGAGCGCCGCATGGACCAGGCTGCTGTCAATACTGTCCTTGCGTTGGGCCACCGTGTGGGCTATCACTGCAATGTCAGCCAGTGCGTTTTTAAAGGCGGTCTGGTTGTCCTTGCCGAGAATGGCGTTGATATTGTTGGAAGTACTGTCCAGTTTTCCCAGCACACTGGTGAGTACGTTTTCCAGCCGCGCCGACAGCGAAGGTGCTGTCTTGATTTGCGGATACTGCGCGCTGGGTTGCACTTGCAGTGTGGGCGATGCCACGCTCCCGCCGCTGAGTTCAACGTAGGCAATGCCGGTCAATCCCTGTGTTTTGAGAATGGCAATGGTGTCCTCTTTAATCGGGGTTCCGCGCGCAATGGCAAACAGCAGGTTGACCCGCAGGGGATTCACCTTGTCCAGCGTGATGGCCTGCACCTTGCCGATGTCCACGCCGTTGTATTTGACCGGAGCATTCAGGTTGAGCCCGGCGACTGACTCGTCTTCCACCGCCAGGTACACATCGTATTTCTGCTCCCATGCGCCGCCCGAAGCCAGCCACAACAAGCCCGCTATCAGCACCCCGCCCAATGCCAGCACAAAGGCGCCCACTAGCGCATAGTTGACTTTGGTTTCTATGGCGTCACCTCTTCAAGCTGTTTTGCCTGGGCCTGTGCGGCATGTGCGCGTGAGCCTTCAAAAAATGCACGTATGGCTGGCTTTTGAATTTGCGCCAGTTCCTCCATCGAGCCCACCGCCTGCACCTTGCCATCGGCCAGCACCGCCACGCGGTCGGCCACCTGCCAGAGCAGGTCCAGGTCGTGCGTGACCATTACCACCGTGAGGCTTGTTTTGGCGCACAAGTCCAGCACCAGGGTGTCGATGCCCGCAGCACTTTGCGGGTCCAGTCCAGCCGTGGGCTCGTCCAGGAACAGCAGCTCGGGCTCCAGCACCAGTGCGCGTGCCAGCGCTGCACGCTTGAGCATGCCCCCGCTCAATTCAGAAGGCATCAGTGCACCCACCTCGGCTTCCAGTCCCACGGCAGTCAGTTGCTTCAGCGCCAGGGCATCCGCTTGGGCATCGGTTTGCTTGCGGTGCTCGCGCAGCGGCAGCCCGATGTTGGCCAGCACGCTCATGGAGCCAAACAGCCCGCCATGTTGAAACAGCACGCCAAACCGCAGGCGCAAGGCCATTGCGGTGTCGGGTGTGATGTCGGTAAGTTCGGTGCCCAGTATGCGGATGCTGCCCTCGTCGGGCGTGTGCAGCAGAATCATCTCGCGCAGCAGCGTGGACTTGCCCGAACCACTGCCGCCAATCACCGCAAAAATTTCGCCCCGGCGCACCGCCAAATCAATCCCGTCATGCACCACATGGCTGCCAAAGCGGGTCACGATGTGCTGCATCTCAACAGCGTTTTTGGGGGTGCCTGCGGGCTTGTCCATGTCACAGGTCCAGCAAACTGAAAGCAACCGAGAACAGGGCGTCCGCCACGATCACCAAAAAGATGGACTGCACCACAGCCCGCGTGGTTTGCCGCCCCACGCTGTCGGCTCCACCTTTGGTGCGAAACCCCTGAAAGCACCCCACCACCACGATGATGGCTGCGAACACCGGGGCCTTGCCTATGCCCACAAGGTAAGAGGTGACGCTGACCGCTTTGGGAAAGCGGTCCAAAAACTCATTGAAACTCACCCCCAGCTTGACCTGCGCCATTAGCATGCCGCCCGCCACCCCCGCCACGTCGGCAAACACCGTCAGCAGGGGCAGAGCAATCACCAGCGCAATGAGCTTAGGCAGCACCAGCATCTCCAGCGGGGCTATGCCGATGGTGCGCATGGCGTCAATTTCTTGCGTTACTTGCATGGTGCCGATTTGCGCGGCATAGGCCGAGCCGGAGCGCCCGGCAATGATGATGGCGGTCATGAGCGGTGCGAATTCGCGCAGGATGGACAGCCCCACCAGATCGGTCACAAAGATGTTGGCACCGTACTGGCGCAGCTGGTCCGCGCCTTGGTAGGCCACCACAATGCCCATCAGAAACGACAGCAACCCGACAATCGGCAATGCGTTCAGCCCGGCTGCGCGCACGTTAAACAGAATCGGCCGCCAACGGATGCGCCACGGGTGGCTCAGCCAACCCAGTAATGCCAGTGTGTTTTCTCCCACGAAGCTGAGCAAGGCAAAGCCCTGCTCCCACGCTTGCGCTACAGAACGGCCAACCTGTTCCAGCGCCGACGGAGGCGACGTTGCGGTGGCGGCCATAGAAACTCCGGTAGTGGGAAGCGTGCTGCGCGCAGGCAGCGTGCTTATCCCCTATGGTGCGTTGGGTGACCCCATATCTCCGTGCGCTGCAGCACCTAACCTCGATCAGCACGAAAGTAGCGTGGCTAAGCGCTACTAGGGGCGGCGCGGCAGCGACCAGCCGGCTTGCTGGTTGGCCTTGTTGTTTTCGTAGTCCCAGATGCTGGCGCAGCGCGCGCATTGGTAGCGGGTGACGGTGACCGAGCGGCCATCGCGCTCTTCTTTGCGGTTGTTGCTTTGCACCAGCTCGGCGTGGCCAGGGGCGCGGCGCCAGTTGCGCTGAATGCCCCGGCAGGGCTCGCACAGGGCGGCTTCGCGGGCCTCAGCGGCGGCTTTGTAGTTGTCGGTCATGGGTGTGTTTTTGGGATCAGTGCCGTGGATGGCGATGGCTTGATTGTCGCCGCGTGGCGCTGCTACCCACCGGGGTGGTCTTGGCGCTGTATTACCAACGTGTAAATAATCTATTCATAAAACATCATAAATCATTGTTTTATATAGGTATTTGTAAAAATAAATCTATTCATATAATGATTCATGGCTACCACTAGCGACCTCACCACCACCCTTTTTCAAGCCCTGATGCGCCAGGGCGGCGCAGCCAGTAGTGCCGAGTTGCAGGCGAAACTGGGCGTGAGCCAGCCCACGGTGTCGCGCGCGCTGGCACCACTATTGCAGTCCGGCCAAGTGCAAAAGGTGGGCGCGGCGCGCAAGCAGCGCTACGTGCTGCCGCGCACTGTGCGCGACGTGGGGCGCAGCATTGCGGTGATGCGCATTGATGCAAGCGGCCAGCCCAGCCCGTTTGCGCGCATGGTGCCGCTCAGCAGTGGGTCAGTGTGGGTAGACGAAGAAGACGGCCTGAGCAAACGCTTTGACAGCCTGCCCTGGTTTCTGGATGACATGCGCCCACAAGGCTTTATGGGCCGCACCTTTGCCCACAGCCACCCCGAGCTGCAGCTGGGCAACGACCCGCGCTACTGGAGCGACGACGACGTGCTGCGCGCACTGGCCCTGTGCGGCGACGACCTGCCTGGCAACCTGGTGGTGGGCGAGGCCGCATTTGCGCGTTTTCACACCCTGCCCCAGCGCGCCAGCCGCGTAGCGTCTAGCGACGACTACCCCGCCCTGGCAAACGCCGCCATGCAAGGCACGCTGGGCGGCTCGTCCGCCGGGGGCGAGCAGCCCAAGTTTTGCACCATAGTGGGCACAGACAATGACAACGGCGGCGCCAGTGCCGCAGGCCCTGCGGCTGCCGCCCGCCATGTGTTGGTCAAGTTTTCCCCCGCGGGCGACTCGCCCACCGACCAGCGCACGCGTGACTTGCTGGTGTGTGAGCACCTCGCGCTGCAGGTGC
>JBEGPS010000034.1:0-7326 GCA_041181325.1 Pseudomonadota bacterium | reverse complement strand
TGCGTCCATCAGTGCGCCCCAGTTGTTAAAGCGTGTTCTGGGGTTGAGCAGCTCGGACTGCCAGTGGTCCAGCTGGCGGGTGAGTTCTCGGCGCAGCTCCAGAAAGCCATCCACCATTTGGTTCACGATGCGCAGCATCAGGTCGGCCGGGCTGGTGGGCACACGCGCCCCGGCAGCCCGCGCGTCCAGCGCGTTCGCTTGCAGCAGTTTGGTGGCGTAGGTGTCACGCACGCTGCAGTCGGTCGGGTGCACGGTGAGCAGCACGCGGTCCATCACCGCGAAGCCCACGGGGCTCGTGTCGATGCGCCGCAAAATGGGCGGGCCGCCCCGGCTGGGCACGTGGTTCAGTGGTTCGCCGGGGTGTTCCAGGTCCGTCAGGCTGTTGCCTGCGGCCAAGCGGCGAAACACCAGCACGTCGTATTGCGAGGTGTAGTCGTAGTGCGATGGCAGCTGGTTGTTGAGCAGGTCAGAGATATGCAAATCCACCAGTTGCAGGCCACACAGCTGCTGCAGGGTGGCTTGCAGCGCGCTTTGCATCACCTCAAACTCGCGCCGGGCGCAGGCAATCCATACAAAGCCCTGCTCGGGCAAACCCAGGCCGTCCAGCGAGTCGCACTCCGCCACTTGGCTGTTTTGGATAGTGAAGATGCGCATGGTTCTGCCGCAACTACGACGTTTTGCGCAAGGCGAGGGCGGCTTCAATCGCAAAGTAGGTCAATATGCCGTCGGCCCCGGCGCGCTTGAAGGCCAGTAGGCTTTCCATCATCACCGCGTCATGGTCCAGCCAGCCGTTTTGCGCGGCGGCTTTGAGCATGGCGTATTCGCCGCTCACTTGGTAGGCAAAGGTGGGCACCGCAAAGGTGTCTTTCACCCGGCGCACCACGTCCAGGTAGGGCATGCCGGGCTTGACCATCACCATGTCAGCACCTTCGGCAATGTCCATGGCCACTTCGCGCAAGGCCTCGTCGCTGTTGCCGGGGTCCATTTGGTAGACCTTTTTATTGCTTTTTCCCAGATTGCTGGCCGAGCCCACTGCGTCGCGGAATGGGCCGTAAAACGCGCTGGCGTACTTGGCGCTGTAGGCCATGATGCGGGTGTGGATCAGGCCTTCAGCCTCCAGCGCGGCGCGAATGGCGCCAATGCGGCCGTCCATCATGTCGCTGGGCGCCACGATGTCCACCCCTGCACGGGCCTGTGTCAGCGCCTGCTGCACCAGCACTTGGACGGTTTCGTCGTTCAGTATGTAGCCCTCGTTCTCTGGGCGGGTGTCGGGCAGGCCGTCTTGGCCGTGGCTGGTGAACGGGTCCAGCGCCACGTCGGTCATCACACCAAGGCCGGGGAATTCTTTTTTCAGCGCGCGCACCACGCGTGGCACCAGGCCGTCGGGGTTGAGCGCCTCGGTGCCGCCGTAGTCTTTGAGCGACTGGTCTACCACCGGGAACAGCGCCATCACCGGGATTTCCAGCTTCACGCACTGCTCAGCCACGGGCAGCAGCAGGTCCAGACTGAGGCGCTCCACGCCGGGCATGGACGCAATCGGCACCCGCTGCTTCTGGCCATCGACCACAAACACCGGGTAAATCAGGTCATGCGCGGTGAGCGTGTTCTCGCGCACCATATTGCGGGTGAAGGTGTCGCGGCGCAGGCGGCGGGGACGGCCTGCGGGAAATGCGGCAAAAGGGATGGGGGGGGTACGAGGGGTCGAATGCGTCATGGGGAAAATTGTGCCTGAGAAACCTCCATTCCCGCAGGGTTTGAACGTTAAGCCGTTTTCACTCGACCATACAGTGGCGTCCCGTGGGTGACAAATTTCTGTAAATATTTGTGGGCTATGGGGGGTACTGTGTTGCGGGGGGCTGTCAGTTTTGCTATATTCCAGCCCGGGTAGCTTGCTACCTCCCGCTTTTCCTCCCTGAGCGGGGCCTTGATGTGTGACAGCAAATAGGCTTACCACCCCAGCCCTTGTGCTGGGGTTTTTTTTGCCCGCTTCACAGTGCGGGCACACCTTATTTAGCTGCGCTGAACCTCGTCGCTCCAGACCGTAAAGCGCTGCAAGGTGTTGGGGCCAAAAGTGCTGGTCAGGGCCACATCGCAGGCATCGCGCCCACGCGCCATCAGCACCCTGCCAATGCGTGGCGTGTTGTTGCGGGCATCAAAGGTGTACCAGTGGCCGTCCAAATACGCTTCAAACCAGCCGGCAAAGTCCATCGGGCCCGGGATAGGCGCAATCCGAATATCCCCCAAATAACCAGTGCAATAGCGCGCCGGAATGTTCATGCAGCGGCAGAACGCAATAGCCAAGTGGGCGTAGTCACGGCACACGCCTTGGCGCTCGTTAAACGCCTCGCACGCAGTGCGGGTGCGCCGGGCGTGGTGGTAGCCAAACTCAATGTGTTGGTGTACAAAATCGCAGATGGCTTGCACCCGCCCCCAGCCGGTAGGGCCTGAGCCAAACAGTTGCCACGCAATGCCGGACAACTGATCGGTTTCGCAATAGCGGCTGCCCAGCAAAAAGACCAAGACCGATTCGGGCAACTCTTGCACCGGTGTTTGCGGGGCCCAAGGCACCACGGCGTCGGGCAAGCCGCTGTCTTGCACCAAAGCGTCGGTGCTCAGCGTAATTCGTCCTGACGGAGCAATAATGCGACTGCACCAGTTGCCAAACAGGTCGTGGTAGGTGGCAATGGGTACTGGTGGGTTGGTGATCAATAGGTCTGGCACTAGCAAGTCGGCGGTGCGCGAGTGGTGAACACTCAGCACCAAAATCATCGGAGTGGGGGCGGGGCAGTGGTACTCCATCTCAAACCCTACCCGTATTTGTATTGGGAGGTGCGGGCTCAAAGAAGGTAACGGCATCAAAGGTGCTGTTGGCACTGTCAAAGCCGCGCTGACCGCATCACGCGGCTCGTAGTTCAGGTTCATTGAGGGGAGGGTAAGGCGCTGGAGTCTTGGGGACTGTGCGCCAGCGCACCTTCGCAGCCAACACCTTGGCTCTTAAAGCGAGCGAGCCCAAGGGCCCAGCACCAAGCGCTCCAGCGCGTTCAGGGTTTGCCCAAATTGGGCCGAGGCCAGCATAGAGCGCTCAATCAGCCCGGCGCGCACGGCGCTGGCATATTGCTCCCGCGCAATGTCAAAGGGCAGGGCCATCACGTTGCTGCCACTTTGGACTAGCGCTACGACGTTGTCGCGCAGGCAGTCTGGCTGGGCTGCTGAGTCGCCCACTACCGCGCCCCTTGTTGGAACCCTGGCGCCAGCCAAAAGGTGTGACGTGGGCGGCTATCAATTTCTTGCATGCGACGCTCAATGTCGTAGATGTCGGTTGATTGGTTCAGATACGCAACGTCGCGCTCTTTTTGAGAGGGGACGTGGGGAAAAAGCGACTTGATCAGTGCAACAAGGTGGGACATGGTGAGTCCTTTCAAAGAGGGTAAGCCTTGAATATAAGGGTTTACCCTAGTTCCATCAATGCAACTTACGAATAACTTGCAGCGTGTGTGGGCTATTTCGCGACGGTGGATACACTTTGGGCATGCTCTGGGTTAAATCTTTTCACATCATATTCGTGGCCAGCTGGTTTGCGGGCCTGTTCTATTTGCCACGCATTTTTGTCAATTTGGCTATGGTGACCCCCGGTTCTGAGGCTGAGCGCGCGCGGCTCATGCTGATGGCACGTAAGCTGATGCGCTTCACTACGATTTTGGCGGTGCCTGCTTTGGCGTTGGGCTTGTGGCTCTGGATCGGCTATGGCATTGGCTGGGGCCCGGGCAACGGTTGGATGCATGCCAAGCTCTTTATGGTGATACTAGTGTTGGGCTACCACCATGCCTGTGCGCGCATGTTGCGTAAATTTGAGGCAGGCGATGTGCGCCGCAGCCATGTGTGGTTTCGTTGGTTTAACGAAATCCCGGTGCTTATGTTGGTGGCAGTGGTGATATTGGTGGTGGTTAAACCCTTCTGACACTAGGCCGCAGGCTATGCACAAGACCGCAGCCTCGCCTTTGGTGCTGACCTATACGGCGCTGATTGTGTATGCAAGCCTTTATCCCTTTATTGAGTGGCGCGACCAAGGTATTGAGCCCTGGGCATTCCTGATGGCCCCTGTTCCCCGCTACTGGACGGGCTTTGACGTTGCCATTAACGTGGTGGGTTATGCCCCATTGGGCGGCTTGCTCGCGTTGGTGGCGTTGCGCACTGGCCGTGGCAGTGTGGCTCTGTGGGGCCCCATCGTATTGGCCTGCCTGTTGTCCCTGTGCATGGAAACTTTGCAAAATTATCTTCCCGGGCGCGTGCCCTCGCGCGAGGACTGGCTGCTCAACACCGCAGGAGCGCTGTTGGGTGCGGCAGTAGCCGTGTTGCTGGAACGTTGGGGCGCCATAGACCATTGGAGCCGTTTCCGTGCGCGCTGGTTTGTTCCACAAGCCCGTGGCGGTTTGACGTTGCTTGCGCTGTGGCCTACGGCCTTGCTATTTCCGGCTGCAGTGCCTTTTGGTTTGGGTCAAGTCATAGAGCGTTTGGAGTGGGCGCTGGCCGAGTGGTTGGACGACACACCGCTGTTGGAGTGGATTCCCGTGCGCGCCGCAGAGTTACAGCCCTTGCTTCCTGGATCGCAGGTGATCTGCGTGATGCTGGGGTTGCTGATTCCCTGTCTACTGGGGTCGTGCGTGATTCGCTCGCGCTGGCGACGGGCGCTGTTTGTGCCGGTATGCGTGGGAGTGGGGGTGGCAGTTACTGCGTTGTCAGCGGCCTTGAGTTGGGGCCCCAGCCATGCCTGGGCTTGGCTAGACCTGCCCGCCCAAATTGGCATAGTGGCGGCATTTGTATCGGGCATCGCCATGGCGCTGGCCCCATGGCGAGCCAGCGCCACGCTGCTGTTGCTTGCGCTTGGGCTGCACCTTAATTTGCTGAATCAAGCCCCAGAAAGCGCCTATTTCGCACAAACTTTGCACGAATGGGAGCAGGGCCGGTTCATTCGGTTTCACGGGTTGGCCCAGTGGTTGGGCTGGGTTTGGCCCTATGTCGCGTTGGTTTATGTCATGACCCAAATCGGGCGGCAAAACGCAAAAACCTAAAATTACCCCATGACACACACCACAGAACCCCAGTCGTACTACGAGCGACACATTTTTTTCTGCCTCAATGAGCGCAAAAATGGCGAAGAATGCTGCGCACAGCATCAAGCCCAGGCGGCGTTTGACCGCTGTAAAAATCTTGTCAAAGAGGCCGGGATTTCGGGCCCTGGCCAAGTCCGCGTAAACAAAGCGGGCTGTCTAGACCGCTGCGCAGGCGGCCCGGTAGCCGTGGTCTATCCCGAAGCCGTGTGGTACAGCTACGTTGACCTGCAAGATATTGAAGAGATCGTCGAGTCGCACCTCAAAAACGGCAACGTGGTCGAGCGACTGGTTACGCCAGCCCACCTTGGCCGCTAATTGATTTTTAGACTTTTAGCCTTCTAGCCCCCGCGCAATATGCGTAGGTAGCTATAAAAATAGTAGCAATTTATGAATGCCCAATCCCAACGCAGCACCATTGCAGGGCCCAGTGGTGCGCTTGAAGTGCTGGTGGATACGCCGTCTGAGGCGGACTTCCCTACCTTTCGCGGCACCGCCGTCATCGCCCATCCCCACCCGCTGTTTGGCGGCACCATGGACAACAAAGTGGTGCAAACCCTGGCCCGCGCTTTTGTGCTCAGTGGTTGGCGCTCGGTGCGGTTTAACTTTCGCGGTATCGGTAAAAGCGAAGGCAGTTACGACGAAGGACGCGGTGAGTTGCAAGACATGCAAGCAACGATTGCCCACTTTGCGCCAGAAGGCGCATTGGCCTTGGCAGGGTTTTCGTTCGGCTCCTTTGTGACTAGCCACGCGGTACAGGCATTGGGCCCTGCACGCACGCCCGAAAAGTTGGTGCTGGTGGGTACTGCCGCTACCCGCTTTCAGGTGGCACCCATTCCCCCGGAATTGCACAGCCGTACCTTGGTGGTTCATGGCGAAGTGGACGACACCGTGCCGCTGGCCGACGTGTTGAACTGGGCGCGCCCCCAAATCCTGCCAGTCACTGTGATCCCCGGGGTAGAGCACTTCTTTCATGGACAATTGCCCCTTTTGCGCAGCCTGGTAGTCCGCCACCTGAATGCGCCTCTCGTTTAGCTTCACTCTTCCCCACCCCCCAAATGAAATCATTTTTAGCCGCTCTTGTGGCCACCGTGTGCCTGACTGTTTCTGCACAAACGCCGCAGCCACCGGAAATTGCCGCGCGTTCTTTTCTGTTGCTGGATGTGACTGCCAACCAAATACTGGCCGCCAAAGACATCGACTCAGCGCTGGAGCCTGCATCTCTTACCAAGCTAATGACGGCCTATTTGGTGTTTGATGCGTTGCGTTCCAAAAAAATAGACCTCAAGCAAGCCTTGCCGGTCAGCGAGCGCGCCTGGAAAATGCCAGGCTCCCGCATGTTTATCGATCCCAAGATGCAGGTACCGGTGGAAGATCTGATCAAAGGCATGATTGTGCAAAGCGGCAACGATGCCACTATGGCGTTGGCTGAAGGTGTGGGCGGATCTGCCGAGCGGTTCGTGCAAATGATGAATGAGCAAGCCAAAGCCCTAGGCATGAAATCCACCGGTTATAAAAACCCAGAGGGTCTGACCGAAGCCGGCCACACCACCACGGCGCGCGATCTGAGTGTGCTGGCCACCCGCTTGATGAGCGATTTTCCCGACTACGTGGGCTTTTACGCCATTAAAAAGTACCGTTACCCCGGCACCCCCGCCGCCAACGACAGCAATCGCAATCTTCTGCTGTTTCGTGACCCCACCGTGGACGGCCTGAAAACCGGCCATACCGACGCGGCCGGCTACTGCATGGTAGCTACCGCCAAGCGGGATTATCCCAATTTGGTATCCGCGGGTGCCCCTGCGGGCAGCCCGTCGGCCACCGGTAGTCGCCGTCTGTTGTCGATTGTGTTGGGCGCGTCCAGCGAAAACTCTCGTGCCAACGAGTCGCAAAAGCTGTTGAACTGGGGCTACACCGCTTACGAGCCGGTCAAATTGTTCGATGCGGATCAGGCTGTGGCTACACCAAAAGTATGGAAAGGCGCTGTACCCACCGTGAAACTGGGTCGCCCTCAAGCGATTGTGATTGCGGTGCCTGCAGGTACGGCCACCAAAATCAAGTCTGAAGTCGTACGCACAGAACCATTGGTGGCACCCTTGATCAAGGGCCAAGCCATAGCCACGCTACACGTTACATCAGGTGATCAAACGTTGGTCGATGTACCTTTACTGGCGCTTGATGCCGTAGAGCAAGCGGGCATTTTGGGTCGTACGTGGGA
>JBEGPS010000033.1:0-8989 GCA_041181325.1 Pseudomonadota bacterium | reverse complement strand
CCCGGGGCAGAGGAAATTCCTGCGCTACAAACAGCCGCCATGCGTTTTGCTGAAGGCGATATTGCAGCAGCCCAGTCAGCGTTGCAGGCGGTCATTCAGGACGATTCGTCCTCACTATATGCCATTGACCAGTGTGCGCTGGCATTGGTAGACATGTACCGAGGGCAGGGCGATGCAGCGCGCTTTGATGCCGTAGCCATCGATTACGCTCAGCGTTTTGGACGATCGGCACCAGAGTGGTATTCCGTGCCGCAATTGCTTGGCCACGCGGCAGATCAGTCCACGCACCGCAGTACCTTGCGCGATAACAGTGTATGGGTGTGTCCGCCGCTGCTTGATGCTGCTGCAGTGACTACGCTGGCTGCCTCGCAAAACGTGCGCGACGCCCGCATGGTCAATTGGGAGCAGTTACATACTGTGGATCAAGATGCGGTAAAGCCCCTGACAACTTTATTGGCCCAATGGAGCAAGCAGACTGCCAAGATAATGTTCGACGGTTTGAGTGTTTTAAATGCGGTGTTGCAAGCATCGACGCCTATGAACGATCGGCAGGTCGCTCCTGAGCGTTGGCTACTGCGGTTGGAGGTACTACGCTTGCAGGGTTTGCACGAAGACTACGAAACGATTGCAATGGACTACTGCGTTACCTACGAAGTGTCTCCTCCGAGCTGGAGTGTGCCCATCAGTGTGTGTGACGTCATCACTCCTGAAGCACGGGCCAGCAGCATTCTGCCTGACATAGACGACACAGCCCAATTGTTGCCGCAAGGCGCAAGCGGCTTCGGTATCTCTGGTGAGTTGGTTTTGCAGGGCGAGTTGCTTGGCGATGCGGCCTTGGCTATCGAGCAGGTAATGGCCAATGTGCACTCGGGCGATCCTATTGTCATTGATTGCCACAACCTTATTCGCGTTGACTTTGCTGCCGCCGGGCGCTTGCTCAATTGGCTGGCCCAGAATGAAGGGGCTCATCTGCTGGTGGAGTTCGTGAATGTGCCCCGGCTTGTTAATGTGTTTTTTCAGGATATGGGTATTTCCGAGTTTGCCGAAGTGTCGGTTTCGCTCAAATAAATTTGCCGTGATCCAAACCCGTGCATTGGAATACGCCTACCCAGGCGGCGCAACATTGTTTTTTCCTGATGTTGATGTTGCCCAAGGCGCGGTGCTATTGCTCAGCGGGCCGTCGGGCTGCGGTAAATCTACCTGGCTAGCGCTGGTTGCAGGTCTGGTTGCGCCGGCATCGGGGGAGTTGACGGTAGCTGGTCAGCCGTTGTCTGCTCTTAAAAAAATAGCTGGTGACGCATGGCGGGCGGGGGCTATCGGCTTTTTACCCCAAAAATTGCACCTGAGTGCGGCGCTCACGGTTTACCAAAACCTGGCCATGGCGCAGTGGGCTGCTGGGGTGCCTGAAAACACTGCGCACATTCAGGCCGCGCTGCAGGCATTGGGTGTGGCCGAGCTGGCTGCGCGCAAGCCGGGGCAGTTGTCAGGCGGGCAAGCGCAGCGGGTGGCGCTGGCGCGTGCCGTGCTGCTGCAGCCTCAAGTGATTCTGGCCGATGAGCCCACGGCCAGCCTGGACGACGAAGCCGCTTTAGACGCCGTGGCACTGCTGCTGGCTACCGCCAAAGCGCACAACGCCACGCTGGTAATCGCCACCCACGACGCGCGCGTAGCACAGGCTGTTCCGCTGCAAAATAATGGTCAAATCGGCTTCCAGCCCTTACGCCTTCTGCGTAAGCAGCTATTAAATACATAGCAAGGTGCAGGTATGAAAACCTTGCTTTTTGCCTGGCGCTACCTGTGGGCCCGGCCCATGGGCGCGGCACTGAACGTGTTGCTGCTCAGTCTGGGGCTGGCGTCCATCACGTTTTTGATGCTGGTGGGCGCGCAGCTCAGCAAGGCGTTTGATCGTGACCTAGCGGGCATTGACGTGGTGGTGGGGGCCAAGGGTAGCCCCATGCAGCTCATTTTGTCGGGCGTGTTGCACATTGACGTGCCCCCTGGCAATGTGCCACTTAAAGCGGTGCGCGAATTGGAGAAAAACCCGCTGGTGGCCAGCATCATCCCCATCAGTTTGGGCGACAGCCTGCAAGGCTTTCGCATTGTTGGCACCTCACACGCTTACTTGGAGCACTACCAAGCCACGCTGGTGCAAGGGGGCTTGTGGACACAGCCCATGCAGGTGGTGCTAGGCGCGACCGTGGCGCGTAAATTGGGGCTCAAGATGGGCAATACCTTTGCTGGCTCCCACGGGTTGGGCGGGGGTGGTCACATGCATGGCGACAGCACTTACACCGTGACCGGCATTTTGCAGCCCAGTGGCAGCGTGCTGGATAGGCTGATCCTGACCGATACTGCATCGGTCTGGAAAGTTCACGAAGACTACACCGCGTCGCCAGACGACACCGCCGAGGATCGCAAGGCCATGGAAGACGACCGGGAAATCACCATGGCGCTGGTGCAGTACAAAACCCCTATGGCTGCCCTAAGCTTTCCGCGCTTCGTGAACACCAGCACCGAAATGCAGGCTGCGGCACCAGCGTTGGAAATTACCCGCTTGCTTCATATGTTGGGCTTGGGGACCGATGTGTTGCGCGCTTTTGCCGGTGTGTTGTTGCTGACTGCAGGCTTGAGCGTGTTCATCGCCCTGTGGAGCGCAGTGCGTGAACGCAAGGCAGATCTGGCACTGCTGCGCATGCTGGGCGCGCCACCTGCCAAAGTGGCGGCCTTGCTGCTATGCGAGGCACTGTGGCTGGGTGTGTTGGCCTCAGTGGTTGGCTTGTTATTGGGACAAGCGTTTACTGGCGCACTGGCCTGGCTGCTGCAGCTAGATAATTCCCTGCTGATAGGCGGCGTGCTGTGGCCTGTGCAGCTGTGGGTGGTACCGTGTTTGGCTCTGGGCGTGTCGCTGGTATCGGCGTTACTGCCTACGTTTGCGGCCTACCGTGTCAGTGTTTTAGAACTCCTTCA
The DNA here is from genome assembly GCA_041181325.1 of Pseudomonadota bacterium. GTDB lineage: Bacteria > Pseudomonadota > Gammaproteobacteria > Burkholderiales > Burkholderiaceae_C > Allorhodoferax. The sequence goes on along the minus strand of JBEGPS010000033.1, from coordinate 6,022 downwards.
AAGCAGGTGAATTTATGAATAAATCGCTTCTAGCACTCGCCCTACTTGCGCAAGCAGCTACTTTTTCTATAGCAGAGACCGACAAAGAAACCAAGGAGGATATTGCCCGCCATCGTGCCATTGCCGCTGCGCACGAGGGTGCTGCCAAGTGCCTGGAGTCGGGTAAAAAGGAGGATGTTTGCAACAAAGACCTGCAAACTGCCTGTAAAGGTTTGGCCATTGGCAAGTTCTGCGGCATGAAGCACGAACACTAATTTTTTGCGAAAGGCATACCATGCAAATCCATTTTTTCAAATCTGCAGTTGTCGCAACGTGGGTCGCGTTGGCGCCATTGGCTGGTGTTGCGCAGCTTAGTTCGCCTGTGGTCGGTGGTGTGCCTGCGGGTACCGGAGCCGGCGTGCACAGCCCCAACAGCCCATTTGCGCCGTTGCAAGACCGTGCCGATGTGTTGCCATGGTCGGTGCTCACGTCGGTAAAGACCAAAGCGGTGAATAACCGCTTGCGGCCCGTGTTCCCAAGTGATGTGCAGGCGCTCAACAGCAAGAGCCAGCGCATTCAGGGTTTCATGATGCCGCTGGAGCCAGGTGAAAAGCAAAAGCACTTTTTGCTCAGTTCGGTGCCGCTGACATGTTCGTTTTGTACTCCCGGCGGGCCAGAGAGCATGGTCGAAGTTAAAACTAAAACGCCGGTGAAATACTCACTGGAAGCTGTGGTGGTAGAAGGTCAATTTGCCGTGTTGCAAGACGACCCCTACGGCCTGTATTACCGCGTGACTGACGCGGTACCGGTGAAGTAACCAAACCCACACGGACTAGCTCGAAAGCCACTTTATCTTGCAAATTTCGCTGGATCATCCGGTTGTTTCGTCCCTGTTTCCCGTCGTCTTTCTGATTCTGGTGGGTGTTGTTGCCGGGCGGCTCAAACTCATTCGCCAGGAAGCGGTGAAAGACTTATCCAATCTCGTTTTTCTGGTGCTGACGCAGGCGCTTCTATTTCGAACTATGAGCAGCGTGCATGTGCAAGACCTCGATTTTCAGTCGGTGTCGCTGTACTTTGCTGTGGCCGCTGGCTTGTTCACGGCATTGGTGTTGCTGCAAGGCTCCAACAGCCGCGCTGCTGTGGTGGCCTTGGCGGGCACCTTCAGCAACACCATCATGATTGGCATTCCACTGGTAGGCCTGGCCTATGGCAAAGAGGCGCTGGTGTTGCTGTTCACCCTGATCTCGTTGCACGCGCTGGTGCTGCTGACCATTGCCACGGTAGTGTTGGAACTGTTCAGTGCGCGTGAGCGGGTACACGAGGGGTTGGCACCCCAGCGCAACCGCTTGGCTACTATTGGCATGGCTGTGCGCAATGCGGTGGTGCACCCGGTGCCCATGCCCATCATTGCGGGCCTGCTGTTTGCGCAAACTGGCTTGACCCTGCCTGCCGTGGTTGACCGGCCCTTAATGCTGTTGGGCAATGCCTTTGGGCCAGTGGCGTTGTTGCTGGTGGGGGTAACCCTGTCGCAGGCTGCTGTTGGGCGTGAGTTCAAAGGTGCTGTGGCTATTTCTGCCATTAAAACGCTGGTGCATCCGGCTTTAATGGCGCTGGTGGGCTGGGCTGCGGGCATGCGCGGCATGCCGCTCACGGTGCTGGTGGTGGCTGCTTCCCTGCCCACGGGAGCGAATGTGTTTTTGTTCTCGCAGCGTTACAAAAAGGCTGAGGATTTGGTCACTGCCAGCGTGGCGGTGTCCACCCTCATGGCGCTGGGCACGGTGACACTGGTGATGCTCGTAGTGCCATTGATTGCTGGCTGAGCGGCTAGGGCGCCAGCCGCTCGCGCAACCAGCCGCCGCCCTGTTCCTGCGTGTAACGCAGGCGGTCATGCAAGCGGCTTCTGCGCCCTTGCCAAAATTGCCAGTTGTCAGGTTTAAGCCGGTACCCACCCCAATGTGGCGGGCGCGGCGGTTGCAATAAATATTTTGCAGCGTATTTGGCGGCGTTGGTGACCAGCACGGTGCGCCCGTCAATCACTTCACTCTGGGGCGATGCCCAGGCACCAATGCGCGAGTCCAGTGGGCGGCTGTGGAAGTAAGCGTCGCTCTCGGTATCGCTCACTTTTTCCACCACGCCTTCAATGCGCACCACGCGCTCCAGCTCCACCCAGTGAAATTGCAGTGCGGCGAACGGGTTGCCCGCCAGTTCTTTGCCTTTACGGCTGTCATAGTTGGTGTACCAGACGATGCCCTGAGCGTCGTAGCCTTTCACCAGCACCACGCGGGTGGAAGGGCGCAGGTCACTGCCCACGGTGGCCAGCGTCATGGCGTTGGGTTCGGGCACTTCGCTGCTGATGGCTTCTTTCAGCCATTGGTCGAACTGTTTGAGCGGGTCGGCGTGCGATGCGCCCTCGTCCAGTTCGGCGCGTTCGTAGCTTTTGCGGAGGTCGGCAATTGAGGTCATCCTTTAAGTATAGGGACGTGGCAAATCGCAGCCCAATGCAGGGGCGTTATCCTTGTCGGGCCATGCAAACCTCTCCCTACCCCATAGCCCGTGACATTGTGTTGATTGGGGGCGGCCATAGCCATGTGGGTGTGCTCAAGCGCTTTGGCATGCACCCCGAACCTGGCGTGCGTTTGACGGTGATTTGTACCGATGTGCACACGCCGTATTCGGGCATGTTGCCGGGCTACATTGCGGGCCATTACGGCTATGACGAAGTGCATATCGACCTGAGCCGCTTGGCCGTTTTTGCAGGTGCGCGGCTGTACCGTGATGCGGTGGTGGGCATAGACCGCGCGGCGGGCCAAGTGCTGTGTGCTAACCGCCCGCCGATTGGCTACGACTGTGTTTCCATCAACACAGGTTCCACACCGCAACTTGCAGGCGTGCCCGGCGCGCAGGGGCAGGTGGTGCCAGTGAAACCCATTTACCAGTTCAACCAGCGCGGGCTTAATTTGCTGGCGCGCGTGCGGCAACACACGGCGGGCACCCTGCGCATTGCCGTGGTGGGCGCGGGCGCGGGTGGGGTGGAGTTGTTGCTGGCGATGCAATACCGCTTGCGGCGGGAGCTGCAGGCGTTGGGGCGCAGCCCTGATCTGCTGGAGATTCACTTGGTGGGCGCCGACGCTAGCGTGCTTGCCACCCACAACGCGGGTGTGCGCAAGCGCTTTGCCACCGTGTTGGCGCAGCGTGGCGTGGTGGTGCACTTGGGCACTGCGGTTACGCAAGTCAGCCCAGGGCAATTGCACTGCGCGAATGGCCTGGTGCTGGATGCGGACGAGATCATGTGGGTCACCCAAGCTGGTGGCGCACCGTGGCTGCAGAGCACAGGTTTGGCGTTGGATGCCAAAGGCTTTGTGGTGGTGAATGACTGCCTGCAAAGCGTGACCGACCCCCAAGTATTTGCTGCGGGCGATGTGGCTGCCATGCAAAACTACCCGCTGGAAAAAGCCGGTGTGTTTGCTGTGCGCATGGGCAAACCCTTGGCTGACAACCTGCGCCGCGCGGTGCGGGGCAGGGCGCTAAAGCCCTATCACCCCCAAAGACGCTGGCTGGCGCTGATCAGCACGGGTGACCCATACGCCGTCGCCTCACGCGGAGCACTGGGCTTTGCTGGCGCATGGGTGTGGCGGTGGAAAGACTGGATTGACCGGGGTTTTATGCGCAAGTTTGCCGATTTTCCGGAAGTGCCCATGTCTGCGGGACGATCACAGCCGCCGAGTTCTTCCCAACTGGCTTTGACGGCCGACGAATCTTTGCAAGCTATTTCGGCTATTGCCATGCGCTGTGGCGGCTGTGGTGCCAAGGTGGGGGCTACCGTGTTGTCCCGCGCCTTGCAGCACTTGCAGGTGGTGCATCGTGACGAGGTGGTCATCGGCCTGCATGCCCATGACGATGCTGCCGTGGTGCGTGTGCCACCCGGCAAGGCGATGGTGCACAGCGTGGACTTTTTCCGAGCCTTTGTGGACGACCCGTACCTGTTCGGCAAGATTGCCGCCAACCATGCCTTGGGTGATATTTTTGCCATGGGCGCGCAGGCCCAATCTGCCACCGCCATTGCCACCGTGCCACCGGGGCTGGAAAGCAAGGTCGAAGACCTGCTGTTCCAGATGATGACCGGCGCGGTGGAAGTGCTCAACGAAGCTGGGTGTGCGTTGGTGGGCGGCCACACGGGGGAGGGCGCAGAGTTGGCCCTGGGCTTTGCCATCAACGGCCTGATAGACGACCAGCCCGAGGCGCTGATGCGCAAGGGCGGCATGCAGAGCGGCGATGTGTTAATTCTGACCAAACCCTTGGGCACCGGCACCTTGTTTGCGGCGCATGCGCGCATGGCGGCCAAGGGTCGGTGGATTGACGCAGCGCTCATGTCGATGGTGCAGTCCAACCGCTTGGGCGCGCAGTGCTTGCATAGCCATGGCGCTACCGCCTGCACCGATGTCACCGGTTTTGGCCTGCTCGGCCATCTGGTGGAAATGACCAAACCGTCTGGCGTGGATGCACAAATCAGTTTGTCTGCGTTGCCCTTACTAGATGGCGCGGTGGACACCGTGGCCGCAGGGATTGTGAGTTCGCTGCAAAGTGCCAATGTGCGTTTGCGTCGGGCGCTGCACAACCAAGCAGAGTTTGTGCAGCATCCGCGTTACCCGCTGTTGTTCGATCCACAAACAGCAGGCGGCTTGTTAGCCAGCGTGCCTGCGGATCGCGCGGCGGCATGTTTGGCCGAGTTAAATGCCTTGGGTTACGCGCACGCGGCGGTTATTGGGCAGGTCAGGCCCATGCGCGATGCGCAGGCGCCGATTGTTTTGTTGGAATAGACACAACTCCCTAGCGCACCGCCAAGAAGGCTGGTGGGTGTGGCGAACAAAGCAAAAAACGACAAGCCCACACTTTGTACCCAGCTGGTAACCCAGAGCATTCACAACAAGCGGTTTCCCAGTTACCATCTAACGTGTAATTTTATTACAGGCTGATATGTCCACATCTAACCCCTCCTCAAGCGCCATCCACCCAGTAGTTGACGCAGTCACCCGCCGCATCCAAGAGCGCAGCGCGCCCACGCGCAGTGCCTACCTGGCGCAGATACAAGCCGCTGCCAACCGCGACCGCGGTGCCGACCGCATGGGCTGCGCCAACGTGGCGCACGCTTTTGCAGCAATGCCGGATGCAGACAAAACGCGCGTTACAGGCTTGCAGGGCGTAAAAATCGTGGCTGAAAAAGGCGCCAACATCGGCATCGTCAACGCTTATAACGACCTGCTTTCCGCCCATGCGCCGCTGCAGCACTACCCTGACCTCATCAAGACCGAGGCCCGCAAGCACGGTGCTACCGCCCAAGTGGCTGGCGGCGTGCCCGCCATGTGCGACGGAGTAACGCAGGGAACGGCCGGCATGGAACTTAGCCTGTTCAGTCGCGACGCCATCGCCATGGCCACTGCCATATCGCTAAGTCACGATGTGTTCGATTGCGCGCTCATGTTGGGCGTGTGCGACAAGATCGTGCCTGGCCTGCTGATCGGTGCGCTGCACTTCGGTCATTTGCCCACGGTGTTTGTACCCGCAGGCCCCATGACATCTGGCCTGTCGAACAACGAAAAATCCAAGGTGCGCGAGAAAGCAGCACAAGGCCTGGTCGGTCGCCCCGAGTTGCTGGCGGCTGAGAGCGCCGCGTACCACGCCGAGGGAACCTGCACTTTTTACGGCACCGCCAACAGCAACCAAATGTTGTTAGAGGCTATGGGTCTGCACGTGCCCGGCACCGCGTTTATTAACCCCGGAGAAGGCGTGCGCCAAGAGCTCACGCGCGAAGCCGTGCGCACCGTGTTGGGCATCACCAAGGCCAAGCGCTTTGCGCCGATTGGCCAGGTGGTGGACGAGCGCTGTATCGTCAACGCCATGGTTGCTTTGCTGGCTACGGGGGGCTCTACCAACCACCTGATTCATTGGGTAGCCGTAGCGCGCTCGGCGGGCATCGTGATTGACTGGAATGACTTCTCGGCTTTGTCCGATGTGGTGCCCTTGCTGACCCGCGTGTACCCCAATG
>JBEGPS010000032.1:0-5765 GCA_041181325.1 Pseudomonadota bacterium | reverse complement strand
GTCTGTGGTCAGCACAGCATCACCTATTGACATCAAGGTAATGGCCAGGTTCTTTTCACTCGTGGCTACCTCTTTTTGTGCAGCCTTTATTCGCTGCAAATGGCGCCGCATCTGATAGTAGCTCGTAATAAGAAGCAGTAGCAGCAAGGTAGCGGCTGACACACTCACGGCCACCATATGGCCACGCGCAATGGATTGCGCTAGTTGATTGCTCTTTAACGTAAAACGCTCTTGTGTCTCCATTTCAGCAAGAATTTGATACACGCGTTCACGCGTTTCTTTCACGGGAACAGTACGGACATATTCCGTGGCGGCCTGGCTGCCTTGGGTTACTACCAGTTCCTCGATACGTTTGGCGATCGCTGCACGCTGCTGTATCACTTTCTGCAAAGCAGAAAATCGTTGATCTTGTAACGTGTTTGCCGTGATTAAGTTGGCAAGTTCCTCCATCGCCTTTTTACGCGCGGTAAACGCAACATTTCGCTCAGTGATTAAGGCCAAATCGCCAGTGAAGCGAAGCCCTTGAGTGTTGTACTCAATATTCAGGGTGTTGAATTTAATTTGGTAAATGGCACCCAGAACCTCGCGAGTGTGCAATACGTGGTTGTCCGCCTCAGACGAATCAGAAGCAACTTTCCAAGTAATAGCCACCAAAATTAAGGCCGTTATCACCGCTAAAGCCAAGCTGAGCCTGGCGCGGGTATCAAAACGCTCGTCACTCAGTAAGGCGGTGGACGGCTCTGATTTTTGGCGGAATACCGCGATGCCGTTTCGCAAGAATTTGGGGAGCATGGTGTATTTTGCTCCATCTGCCCTTAGTTGTTAAGGGCGTTTACTTCGTTTAACTGCAGCAGTTGATGCAGGTCACATCGGGGCAATCCAACTCATCTATAACTTGGCAACGAACCCTAGACTTCCAGGTTATCAATCAACCGGGTAGACCCCAGCCGTGCTGCAGCCAGCACCACCAGCGCATCGCCGGGCTTGGGGGCTTGCAGGTCGGCTTGGCGGCGCACGGCGACGTAGTCGGGCAGCCAGCCTGCAGAGCGCAGGGTGTACATGCCTTCGGCTTCCAATTGGTCTAAGTTGGTTGCGTCGTCGCGCAGGGCGGCAACTATTTTGCGCAGCGTGGCCGATAGCAGCAGCGCTTCCTCGCGTTGCTGGGGGCTCAGGTAGCCATTGCGGCTGGACAGGGCCAAACCCGCCTCGTTGCGCTGGGTTTCGCCACCCACAATGTCCACCGGCAGCGCAAACTGCTTCACCATGTTGCGGATCACCATAAGCTGCTGGTAATCCTTTTTGCCGAACAGGGCCGTACGCGCTTGCGTGCAAGCCAACAACTTCATCACCACCGTACACACACCGATGAAGAAGCCAGGGCGGAAATGGCCTTCCAGAATGTCAGCCAGCTCGGTGGGCGGGTGCATTTTGAATGTTTGCGGCTGCGGGTACAGCTCGGTTTCCTTTGGCGCAAACACAATGTCGCAGCCGGCAGCTTCCAGCTGCGCGCAGTCGGCCTCCAGGGTGCGAGGGTAGGTGTCGAAGTCTTCGTGCGGTGCAAACTGCAAGCGGTTCACAAAAATGGTGGACACCGTCACGTCGCCTAGCGGCTTCGCCTGGCGCACCAGCGCCAGGTGGCCGGCGTGCAGGTTGCCCATGGTGGGCACCACGGCGGGGTGGCGGTGTTGATTGAGGGCGGTGCGCAGCTCGGCGATGGTGTGAATCAGTTGCATAGGCGTGAGAGGTAAAACTTACCAGGCGTTATCACCAGGCGTGGAGCGCATCGTCAGGAAAAGTGCCGTTTTTTACAGCGGCTACATAGGCTTCCATGGCACCTCGGATACTGCTAGCTTCTGCCATGAAGTTGCGCACAAATTTAGGCGTCTTGCCCAAATTGACGCCCAGCATGTCGTGCAACACCAGCACTTGGCCAGCGGTGCCTTTGCCTGCGCCTATGCCGATGGTGGCGCAATGGGTTAGTTCTTGGGTGAGTTCGGCAGACAGCGGTGCGGGCACCATTTCCAGCACCACCATAGAGGCACCGGCGTCTTGCAGCTCGCGGGCGTGTTGCTTCATGGTGAGCGCCGCAGCGTCGCCACGGCCTTGCACGCGGTAGCCGCCCAGGGCGTGCACGGTTTGGGGGGTCAGGCCAAGGTGGGCGCACACAGGAATGCCGCGCTCTACCAAAAAGCGCACTACCTCGGCAGTCCAGCCGCCGCCCTCTAACTTGACCATGTGCGCGCCCGCCTGCATCAGCACCGCCGCACTGCGAAACGCTTGTTCTTTGCTCTCATGGTAAGTGCCAAACGGCAGGTCGCCAATCAGCCAAGCCGTACCTTGCGAGCGGCGCAGGCCGCGGGCTACGCTCTCAACGTGGTAACGCATGTCTTCGAGTGTGACGCCCACGGTGCTGTGCAAACCACGGCACACCATGCCCAGCGAGTCGCCCACCAAAATGCATTCCACACCTGCGGCATCGGCTACAGCGGCAAAGGTGGCATCGTAGGCGGTGAGCATGGTGATTTTTTCGCCCCGGGTGTGCATTTCCAGAATGCGCGGCAGGCTGATGGGTTTGCGGGTGGACGGAGGCGAGGCCGGTGGCAGCGTGCCATAGGGCGAAGCAGCCGCAGAAGTGGTAGGTTCTTGGGCCATGTACGGACTCCTAAATTTAGCTGAGGGTGTACGCCAAGCGCACATAAATCGGGGCAAAAGCCTCTGCCTGGGTGATCTCTATCAAAGTTTCTTTGGCCAACTCTAATAGCGCGATAAAGGTAACTACCAACACTGGCGTGCCACTTTCGGGGTCAAACAGCTCTTCAAAGCCGACAAACTTGCGGCCCTGCAGACACTTGAGCACCACTGTCATGTGTTCTCGCACCGAGAGCTCTTCGCGACTGATCTTGTGGTGCTGGACCAGCTTGGCGCGCTTTAACATGTCGCGCCATGCATCGGCCAGATCAACCACATGCACATCGGGGAAGCGTGGCTGCATGGCCTGCTCAATAAACACCTCGGCCTTGAGAAAGTCGCGACCAAACTGGGGTATGGCGTTCAGCCGCGCTCCGGCCAGTTTCATTTGCTCGTATTCCAGCAGGCGGCGCACCAGTTCGGCGCGAGGGTCTTCCACCTCTTCGCTCCCGACCACCTTTTTTGGAGGTAGCAACATGCGTGACTTGATTTCAATCAGCATGGCTGCCATCAGCAGGTATTCGGCGGCCAGCTCCAAGTTGCGTTTGCGGATTTGGTCCACGTACACCAAGTACTGCTTGGTGACGCTGAGCATGGGGATGTCGAGAATGTTGAAGTTTTGCTTGCGAATCAGGTACAGCAGCAAATCCAGCGGGCCTTCAAAGGCCTCCAGAAACACCTCCAGCGCATCCGGCGGGATGTACAAATCCTGCGGCATGGCGAACAGCGGCTCGCCATACAGGCGCGCCAGTGCCACTTGGTCTACCACGTTGGGCGAGCTTGGCAAAACGACCACTTCGGGCAATGCCGCCGCTGAAGTTTCAGGCATAAATTGCTATAAATTTAGTAGCCGCCTACGCATATCGTACGAGGGCTACAGGCCTAAATGGTATTAAAAATGCGCTTATTTGGCGTTGGTCTGGTAGACGTAGGGCTTTTGGGCCACCGCGCCATCCAGATAGCCTTTAACGGCGGTGCGGTCGATGGATTTGTCCCACAGCAAATCGCGGCCCTTGCGCTGCTCGGCTTCCAGCGTGGGCTTGGTCACCTTCAGCTGGTCGATGAACTGGGTGGCTTCGGATTGGTAGTCGGGGCGGCGAAAAATGTTCATGCGGGTTTACCTCTTTCGGGCATTTTAGCTGCGACGTCATCGGCTCAGCGCCCAGCCGCCCAGCCGCCCAGCCCAGGGCCTAACTGGCCCGGCCAATGCCGTTATCCTTGCCTACCTATGACCTATTTCGACTTTTCCCCCACCGAGATTGCGGCCCTGGCCCAGGCCGATGTGGCCCGCGCTTTGCTGGAAGACGTAGGCGCTGGCGACCTGACCGCCGCGCTGGTAGACCCCACACGCCGCGCCCGGGCCCGGGTGCTGGCCCGCGAAGCGGCCGTTATCTGCGGCGAAGCCTGGGCCACCGCCGCTGTGCGCGCCCTGGACCCCAGTGCCGCCATCGTCTGGCATGTGCGCGAAGGCCAGCGCTGCCAGGCCGACCAGGTGGTGGCCGAAATCGAGGGCAATGCCCAAGCGCTATTGACCGCCGAGCGCACCGCGCTGAATTTCTTGCAACTGCTGAGTGCGGTGGCCAGCAAGACCGCCGTGTTTGTGGATGCCGTGGCCAGCGTGCCGGCTGTACGAGGTAAGCGCGCCGCCATTGTGGACACCCGCAAAACCATTCCCGGCCTGCGCTTGGCACAAAAGTACGCGGTGCGCACGGGTGGCGGTACCAACCACCGCATTGGCCTGTTTGACGCAGTGCTGATCAAAGAAAACCACATTGCCGCCGCCGGAGGCGTGACCGCCGCGCTGACCCGTGCGACCCAAGCCGCGCAGTCTGCCAAGTTCATCGAGATTGAAGTGGAAACGCTGTCCCAGCTGCGCGAGGCGCTGGACGCCGGTGCCACGATGGTTTTGCTGGACAACATGACGCTGGCCCAGCTGCGCGAGGCCGTAGCAATGAACGCAGGCCGTGCCATTCTGGAAGTGTCGGGCGGTGTCAACCTGGACACGGTGCGCGACATTGCAGCCACCGGCGTGGACCGCATCTCCATTGGCGGCCTCACCAAAGATGTGAAGGCCACCGACTTTTCCATGCGTTTTGAGGAGCTGTGATGTCTGCAACCGATGTAATCGATGTTGAATATGAGCAGCCCGCCTGCAGCACGAAACACGCATGGGCCCGCGTGCCGGTGGAGCCCACACCGAGCCAACGCGTGGCGCTCAAGGACAAAATCAAACGCCTGCTGAAAGAGAAAAATGCGGTCATGGTGTCGCATTACTACGTGCACCCGGATCTACAAGACCTGGCCGAAGAAACCGGTGGCTTGGTCAGCGATTCACTGGAGATGGCCCGCTTTGGCCGCGACCACGCCGCGCAAACGCTGGTGGTGTCGGGTGTCAAGTTCATGGGCGAGACCAGCAAGATTTTGTCGCCCCACAAGACCGTGTTGATGCCCGACCTGGATGCCACCTGCTCGCTCGATTTGGGCTGCCCCATCACCGAGTTCAACGCGTTCTGCGACGCCCACCCGGACCGCACCGTGGTGGTCTACGCCAATACCAGCGCCGAGGTCAAAGCCCGCGCCGACTGGCTGGTGACTAGCAGCTGCGCGCTGGACATCGTGCGTGCGCTCAAAGACCAGGGCCAGAAGATTTTGTGGGCCCCCGACAAGCACTTGGGTGGTTACATCCAGCGCGAAACTGGGGCCGACATGGTGTTCTGGGAAGGTGCCTGCATCGTGCACGACGAGTTCAAGGCGTTCGAGCTGGAAGCCTTGATCAAAGAGCACCCCAAGGCCAAAGTGCTGGTGCACCCTGAGTCACCCAAAGACGTGGTGGCCCTGGCCGATGCCGTAGGCTCCACCAGCGCCATTCTCAAGGCTGCGCAGACGTTGGATGCGACCGAATTCATTGTGGCCACCGACAACGGCATGCTGCACAAGCTGCGCATGCTGAACCCTGGCAAAACCTTCTATGAAGCCCCTACGGCCGGCAACAGCGCCACCTGCAAGAGCTGCGCGCATTGCCCGTGGATGGCTATGAACGGCCTGGCAGGCGTGGCGCATGTGCTGGAGCATGGCAC
>JBEGPS010000031.1:0-7140 GCA_041181325.1 Pseudomonadota bacterium | reverse complement strand
TGGTTACTACGGGCAGTAGCGCCCGCGCCATTTTGTGTTCGCCTTGTGCGCCGCCCTCAAAACGCTCAAACCCATTGGCAATGCACCACTCCAAGGGTTGGTAGTAGCAAGCTTCAAAGTGTAGGCAGTCTACGCTTTCCAGCGCCCCCCAATAGCGCCCATAGGCTACAGCGCCCGTGGGCTGTGCGTGAACAGCTATCAAACTGCTAGCAATGCGGTAACCGTCACGCTCGGCAATAAACAGTAACCAGTGCTCGGGCATGGCCTGCGCCATGCGCGCAAAAAAGTCGCGGTTCAGGTACGGTGCATTGCCGTGCTCCAGGTAGGTACGTTCATAGCACTGGTAAAAAAACTCCCAATCTGTAGGTGAAATTTCGCTGCCCAAGCTGTGGCGAAACGTCACCCCCGCCTGAGCCACCTTGCGCCGCTCTTGGCGGATTTTCTTGCGCTTATCCTGCGCCAGACTGCCCAAAAATGCATCAAAGCTGGCAAACATGGGGGCTGAGGTTTCCCCGCCGGGCCGCCCCAAGGGGAAATGCGCACCCTCGGGGGGCAGCGAGGACACGCCAGTGCCGAGCGTGGGGGCTACATTCTTCCAATGAAACTGCACCGTGTTCCGCAGCATCAGCCCCGCGTCGGCGCAGGCCTGCGTATCGGCCTCAGCACCAAACAGCAAGTGCATGGACGACACCGCTTGCTTCTGACACCACGCAATCAGCGCCTGCACCAGCGCGGCACGGGCTGCGTCGTCGCGAGCCAGCAGGCGTGTGCCAGGCACCGGGGTAAACGGCACTGCCACCACCGCCTTGGGGTAGTAGGGCACACCGTGCTGTTGGTAGGCGCTGGCCCACGCCCAGTCAAATACATATTCGCCGTAAGAATGGTCTTTCAGGTAAACAACGCAGGCAGCGGCCAGTGCATTGCCAGCATGCAGAGTGATGAAGTGCGCGTCCCACCCGGTGGTGGCGCAGGCACTGCCGCTGTCATGCAAAGCGGCCAGATACGCGTGGCGCATAAAGGGGCTAGGTAGGGCCTGTTGAGCCAATAGAGCATCCCACGCTTGCGCGTCCACCGCCGAGGGCGCTTTGTGCACCCGAATGACATAATCAGACAGAGCCATGGCAAGCCTCCAACCCGATGGCTGCGCTGGGGTTTTCGCTGACAACAATTACGAACTGGTTCATGACTCTCAAACTGTGCATTGCGCAACTTAACTTCTGTGTGGGTGACCTCGATGGCAACGTCAAAAAAATAGTCGACGCTGCCACTACGGCCCATGCGGACGGTGCGCGCTTGCTGCTCACGCCCGAACTCTCGATCTGTGGCTACGCCGCAGAAGACTTGTTTCTGCGCCCTGCGTTTATAGCCGCTTGCAATGATGCCGTGAAAGCAGTGGCGCAGCAGACCGCCGGGTTAAAAGGCATGGCCATCGTGGTGGGTCACCCCACCGGGGGCGATAGCCGCACCCGGTCCGTGGCAGTGCAGCAGCGCTTTAATGCCGCTAGCGTGCTGCGTGATGGCGCGGTGATTGCCACCTACGCTAAGCGCGAGTTACCCAACTACCAAGTGTTTGATGAGCGGCGCTATTTCACCCCCGGCAACGGTTTGTGTGTTTTTGACGCAGGTGAGGGCGACAGCCTCGTGCGGGTCGGCTTGTTAATTTGCGAAGATGCGTGGTTTGAAGAGCCCGCGCGCCTGGCCCAAGAGGCGGGTGCACAAATGCTGGCAGTGATCAACGCCTCGCCCTTCCATGTGGGCAAGGGCTACGAGCGCGAAGCCATGATGGCCCAGCGCTGCCGGGCCACCGGCTTGCCGCTGGTCTACGCCCATTTGGTGGGTGGGCAGGACGAAGTGGTGTTTGAAGGCCATTCGTTTGCCCTCAACGCCGATGGCTCGGTCGTTGGCAGAGCCCCCAGTTTTAAAGAAAATCTGTTCGTAGCCCTCGTGGATCGTGCGCAAGAAGCTATCAAAATAGTAGCACCAGTCGAGCCCGTTCGCACCCCTGAGGCAGACCTATGGGACGCTTTGGTGCTGGGCGTACGCGATTACATCGGTAAAAACGGCTTCCCCAGTGTGCTGCTGGGCCTGTCAGGCGGCATTGACTCAGCCTTGGTGTTGGCCATTGCGGTGGACGCCTTGGGTGCCGACAAAGTGCGCGCGGTGATGATGCCTTCGCCCTACACCGCCGACATCAGCTGGATTGACGCCCGCGATATGGCTCGCCGTATGGGCGTGCGCTACGACGAAATCTCCATCGTGCCGGAGTTCGAGGCCTTCAAAGCCTCTTTGGCGGGCGAATTTGCCGGTCTTGCTGAGGACACCACTGAAGAAAACATCCAGGCTCGCATTCGCGGTACCTTATTGATGGCCTTGAGCAACAAGTTCGGCAGCATCGTGCTCACCACGGGCAACAAGTCCGAGATGGCCACCGGTTACTGCACCTTGTATGGCGACATGGCAGGCGGCTTTGCCGTCATCAAAGACCTAGCCAAAACGCTGGTGTTCAGAATATGCCTCTGGCGCAACGAGCACGACCCCTACGGCACGGGCAAAAGCCCCATTCCCGAGCGCATCATCACCCGCCCACCGAGTGCCGAGCTGCGCCCTGACCAAAAAGACCAAGACAGCCTGCCACCCTACGAAATACTGGATGCCATCGTGGAGCGCTACATGGAAAACGACCAAAGCATCGAGTCCATCATCGCCGCGGGTTTCGCGCGGGCCGATGTGGAGCGGGTCACCCGCCTGATCAAAATCAACGAATACAAGCGTCGCCAAGCGCCTATTGGCATTCGCGTTACCCACCGCAGCTTTGGCAAAGATTGGCGTTATCCTATTACCAGCCGTTTTCGTGCCTAATTATTCAAAAAGTGGACAAACCCCATGAAACAAATCACCGCCATCGTTAAACCTTTCAAACTCGAAGAAGTACGTGAAGCCCTGGCAGACTGCGGCGTTACTGGCCTCACTGTGACAGAGGTCAAGGGTTTTGGTCGCCAAAAAGGCCACACCGAGCTGTACCGTGGGGCCGAGTACGTGGTCGACTTTTTGCCTAAAGTCAAAGTCGAAGTGGTAGTAAAAAATGACGACGTAGACCGCTGTGTCGAAGCCATCGTCAAAGCCGCTCGCACTGGAAAAATCGGTGACGGCAAAATTTTCGTCACCAACGTCGAGCGCGTAGTGCGGATTCGCACCGGCGAGCAAGACAACTCCGCGGTTTAATTCAGTGCGACGAGGGGCTGCTCAGGCGAGCTTCTGAGCCAGTGCAGCTGCCCAAATCCCAATGCTCAGCAGCAGGCTGAGCAACACCGCCGCGCTACCCATATCTTTGGCGCGTTTAGACAGTGCGTGCCATTCGGGTCCTATACGGTCAATCGTCGTTTCCAGGGCGGTATTGAGCAATTCCACAATCATCACTAGCAGCACGCTACCCGCCAAAAGCGCTACTTCAGTCCAATGCCGCCCTAGCCAGAAGGCAGCAGGTACCAGCAATATGGCAGCCATGCTCTCCTGGCGAAACGCTGTTTCGCCCCAGCCCGCTTGCAATCCGGCCAAGGAATAACCGGTGGCATGCCACACGCGGATTAGCCCTTTGCGTTCTTTTTGCGGGTTGGCAATGGTGTTGTTCATGGCGGTGCCTATTGCCTAGCGGCTCATAGGCAGTGAAGTAACTAAGCGCGTACCTGCCATCGCGTCATGCCAGAACTGGCCTTCGCGCTGAAATCTGCTTATTACCGCCCAGCAAGCTACCCAACCCAGCACAATCACGCTGCTTTCTGGCCCCGTCAAATTAAATGGCATCATGGCCGCCAAGGGAGGTAAAAACCACAAGTAGCTCAGTGCATAGCGCACCAAGGCGCGCGTCTGAGAGATGGGGGCACCGTGCACGTCCACCACGCGAATATTCCAAGTCTTCATGGCTAAAGTCTGCCCCTTGGCCCAAAACCATACAAAGTAAATGCCAAACACTACAAACAAAAAGGCCTGCAATGCATGCCGGTTGTCCATCGCATTGCGGGTTTGACTCAGTGTGCCAAATAGGTAGCCAGATATAAAAACCACACCGAACATCAGCATGCCTTCATACAGCCAGCAAGCCATACGTCGCCGTAGGCCTGGAATTGACGAGGGAGTGGGGAGTAGTTGGGGCTCAGCCATTACCGAGTGAAACGCACTAAGGCTTGTTAGCGTCTGTTGGGCTGCCAATGACCGCTGGGAGCAAGGTGTTGAGATTAAGTGACTGTGGCTTAGTAACTAGCGATTGCTTGGTTTCTGGAGTTTTGGTTGGCGTAATTGGTATCACGGTAAGTCGTTGCGACGTAGCTGGCTTTACTGCCACAGCGGCACCAACGGGCTTATTTTGGCCACCTGCGGCGAGTTTTTCGCGCTCTTCTGCGCTTAAAGCTTGATACGCATCCCAGTTGGCTGCCCGCTCTGAGGGGGCAAGCTGCTTGGTCTGCGCAAAATTAAGGCGCGCTTGCTCACGCTCTTTGGGTTTTAAAGCTGTCCACTCTGCCATGCGCGCATGGAGTTTTTCTTGCTCCGGCGCGGCAAGCGATGGATAGTTTTGGGCAAGCGCGATCCATTTGCGTCGATGTGCTTCAGACAATGAGTCCCAGGTACTGGCCAGGGGTAGCAAAGACCGCTGCTGGATCGGGCTCAAAGCAACCCAACTCGGCGCCCCCATTACCGTTGATACCGGTGCCGTTTGTGTCTGTGCCTGGTTTTGCAAGGGTGCGCACAAAGCCAACGCTGCCACAGCCAAAGCAAAAAAACGGGCTGGCGAGTCCATTGAACGCCGGTGAGTAACAAAAAAAGTCATTGAATTTGATTAATGCTCAGCATGGTTGCTGCGCAAAAACTGCAAAAAACCGGGGTCGGTATAGGCAGCCGGCGGCAGTTCGTCGGTTAACAACTCTGCATCTACCGCTGCAATTTCACTGGCACGCAAATCGTCTTGAATCACTGCGATGGCCATCAGGCCAGCCACCAGCGCCACCAATGGCAACACAGAGCCCAGCCATCCCCACAGCCCTTGACGATCCGAGCCGCCATTCAGCACCAAAGTGTTACCGGATACAGCCACTTCGTTGGCAACAACCGCCGCAATCACGCGACGTTTGGCCAATGCTTGTGAGCGAGCCACTTTGAGACGCTCAGAAATATCATGCGGCAAATCATCTGCCGCTTTGGTTAGGTGAGCAACCACTTTTCGGGCAAAAGCATCTTGAAAAGGCAGTTGGGTCGGTATGGTGTTTGTTGTCATAGTTGAATTCCCTTTGCTTTCAATGCCTGGCTGAGTGCATGCACCGCTCTAGAACAGTGCGTTTTCACGCTACCTTGTGAGCAGCCCATGGCCGCTGCCGTCTCGGCAACATCCATCTCTTCCCAGTAACGCATCAAGAAGGCTTCTCGTTGACGTGCTGGCAACTCCAAAATTTCAGTTTCTATCTCACGCAAGGTCTGTGCCCGCTCAGTCAGACTTTCGGCGCTTTCGTTTTGATCTGAGTTGCCCGACGCATTTAAAGTTTCAAGCAAATCGAAATCATTGTCATCGCCAGCGGTTTCAAAGTCGCTCAGGTTAGAAAACAGGGCTCTTTGGGTCTTTTGGCGTCTAAACCAATCCAAAGTGCAATTCGACAGAATGCGCTGAAACAGCATGGGCAATTCTTCGATTGATTTGTGGCCGTAATGCTCGGCGAGCTTCATCATGCTGTCTTGCACAATGTCCAGAGCCGCTTCGTCATTGCGCACGTGATAGACCGAACGTTTGAACGCGCGCTTTTCGACGCTTTTCAAAAAATCCGAGAGTTCGACGTCAGTTGCCAAGAGAAATAGTCTGCTTTGCGAAGAGGTAAGGGTAGGCTTAAAGCGCAAAAAAAGCGCTTAAGTAGCCCCGATGTACCGCGATTATGGCACTCGCCAAGCGCTTTTTGGTTCGGGAATTACGCTGGTGCGCGGTTCCAATGCAATAATGCGCGTTGCAAATCAAAAG
Source organism: Pseudomonadota bacterium (assembly GCA_041181325.1). Lineage (GTDB taxonomy): Bacteria > Pseudomonadota > Gammaproteobacteria > Burkholderiales > Burkholderiaceae_C > Allorhodoferax. The sequence continues at coordinate 1,145 of JBEGPS010000031.1, read as the reverse complement.
GCAAACGGGTCCTGGTCCGGCGCAATATTCAGTGCGTCCATGGCTAGGGTCTCAAGTTTCAACGCGACTCCACAAGTGTTTGCGAAGGAGCACCCAAGGTCTTTCGTCAGAGAAATTCACAAAGGTTCATCATGGAAATATCTAAAGCTGAAATCGCTTCGGCCAATGCTGCGTCAAACGCAAAACCCGCCGCTCCTGTTACGCAAGACCTGCGCGGAGCCGAAATTCTGGTCAAAGGCCTTCAGGCCGAAGGTGTGAAGTACATCTGGGGTTACCCCGGTGGCTCTGTACTGCACATCTACGACGCACTGTATAAGCAAGACACCATGCAGCACGTGCTGGTGCGCCACGAGCAGGCGGCTGTGCACGCCGCTGATGGCTACGCCCGTGCAACCGGTGAGGTAGGCGTGGCACTGGTGACGTCTGGCCCCGGCGTGACCAACGCCGTCACTGGCATTGCCACCGCTTACATGGACAGTATCCCCATGGTCATCATCACTGGGCAGGTGCCTACGCACGCCATTGGCCTGGACGCTTTTCAGGAGTGCGACACGGTTGGCATTACCCGCCCCATTGTTAAGCACAATTTTTTGGTGAAAGATGCCAACGATTTGGCCGAAACCATCAAGAAAGCCTTCCACATTGCCCGCAGTGGCCGCCCTGGCCCGGTCGTGATCGACATACCTAAAGACGTGTCGTTCAAAAAAGTGCCCTACGCCGGTTACCCCACGTCGGTAGAAATGCGCTCCTACAATCCCGTGCGCAAAGGCCATGGAGGCCAAATCCGCAAGGCTTTGCAACTGTTGCTCGCGGCCAAGCGCCCCTATATCTATACCGGCGGCGGTGTGTTGCTGAGCAATGCATCGGCCGAGTTGCGAACCCTGGTCGATATGCTGGGCTACCCAGTCACCAACACCTTGATGGGTTTGGGTGCTTACCCCGCCAGCGACCGCAAGTTCCTGGGTATGCTGGGCATGCACGGCACGGTAGAGGGCAATAACGCCATGCAAAACTGCGACGTTTTGCTGGCCGTGGGTGCTCGCTTTGATGACCGCGTGATTGGTAACCCCAAGCACTTTGCGCAGAATGAACGTAAGATCATTCACATTGACATTGATCCATCCAGCATCTCTAAGCGCGTGAAG
>JBEGPS010000030.1:0-11143 GCA_041181325.1 Pseudomonadota bacterium | reverse complement strand
TCCCATACTGCATTTGATTCGCGAAGGCAGCCTTGCCAAGGCGGTAGAGGCCTTTCCCCACGCCGAGATGATTTTCGAAAAAAACATTGAAACTCTGCAGGCGCTGGGCTTTGACGGTTGGCAAGCCTTGGGGCTTTCAAGCCGTGGCAAGATCACCCCATGAAGAAATCTGCTTCCACTGCACGCGCCCCCAAAGCATCTGACCCCAACCCGCTGGCAGCTGAGCTGCGCCCTGGGCAGTCGATAGAGCTGCTCAAAGAGCTTCATATCCTGACCCGCGAGGGTAAACTCAACCAAGACTCCAGGCGCAAGCTCAAGCAGGTGTACCACCTGTATCAGTTCATCGATAAATTGCTGCAGGAATTGCCAACTAAACCGGGCGACACACTCACGCTAGCCGACCATGGCGCAGGCAAGTCGTACCTGGGTTTCATTCTGTACGACCTGTACTTCAAGCACCTTGCGTACAGCCACTTGTACGGTATAGAGACCAGGCCCGAGCTGGTGGAGAAATCTACCGCGCTGGCGCAGCGGCTTGGCTTTCAGCGCATGTCATTCCTCAACCTCAGCGTGGCCGATTCGGCCAAATCAGACCTGCTGCCGGCGCGGGTCGACGTAGTGACCGCGCTGCATGCCTGCGACACTGCCACCGATGACGCTATTGCCTTTGGATTGCAAAAGCGAGTACGTGCCTTTGTTCTAGTGCCCTGCTGCCAGGCCGAGGTGGCGCGCCATTTGGGTCAAAGCAAAACGCTTTCGCTTAACCGCACCCCGCTGGCTGAGCTGTGGCGCCACCCGCTGCACACCCGCGAAATGGGCAGCCAGCTGACCAATGTTCTGCGATGTTTGTACTTGGAAGCGCATGGCTACCAGGTGACTGTGACAGAGCTCGTGGGCTGGGAGCACAGCATGAAAAACGAGTTGATTTTGGCCCGCTACACAGGCCAACACAAACGCGCTTCGGCACAACGATTGCAGGCCATTCTGAAAGAATTCGGGCTTTCGGAGCTGCTTGACACACGGTTTACATTGCCCGGCGACAATGCGCAAGACAACCAAATTCAGGACTCAAGCGTTCAAAGCCACTGAGTCCCACAGCTTTTAGTGGGTGGAGAAATTTTATGAAACGTATTTTGAACGTGTCCTTTATGGCATTGGTAACGGTGTTTTTGGCGGCCTGCGCTACCAGCAGCCCGGACGTTATTCAGCGCGGTGATGCCCAGCGCATGGCGCAAGTGCAAGACGGCGTGGTGCTGTCGGTTCGTACTGTCACGGTGGATGGCAGCCAGTCTGGCATTGGTGGGGCCGCTGGTGGAGTGATCGGTGCCGTTGGCGGTTATGCCGGTAGCGGTGTACAGCGCGAGTCACAAATATTGGGCGTTTTGGCGGGTGTTGCAGGGGCTGCCGCCGGTAATGCCATCGAGCGATTTAGCACGCGCGAAGACGCTGTCGAGATTTTGGTGCAGCTCAAAAATGGTGAACGTCGTGCCATCGTGCAGGCCAAGGCCGCTGAAGTGCTGGTGGCTGGCGACCCGGTGATTATTGTCACCACGGGTAGTAAAGTTCGTGTGACCAAAGCGCCTAAGTAGCACTGCCAAGTGCTGTAAGCCCATGGCGCGGCTTCCTCGGTTATCCCTGGCGGGCTACCCGCATCACGTCATCCAGCGCGGTAACAACCGGCAACCCATCTTTCAGGACCGTGCGGATTACGTCCGCATGCTGGAGTTGCTGCGTGAAAACGCTAGCCGCTTTGGTGTCGTTGTACACAGCTATGTACTGATGGGCAACCACTTTCATTTGCTGGTGACACCACAAACGGCCGATGCGTTGCCCCAAATGATGCAGTCCGTGGGTCGGAGCTATGTGCGCTATTTCAACGATTTGTACGGACGCAGTGGCACCCTGTGGGAGGGGCGCTATAAATCTACGGTGATACAAACACAGCGCTATCTGCTGGCTTGCATGGCCTACATTGATCTCAATCCTGTACGCGCTGGTTTGTCAGCCAACGTGGCAGACTACGACTGGTCTAGCTTCAATCACTACATTGGGCGAAAAATTGACAAACTGATTACTCCGCACCCGCAGTATTGGGAGCTAGGTAACACGCCATTTTCCCGGGAGGTCGCATACGCCGAATTGGTGCACACGGGGCTGTCTGGGCAGCAGTTAACGCAATTGACAGACTCCACGCTCAAAGGCTGGGCCCTGGGCGATGCGGAATTTATCGACAATTTGCAAAGATTGACACCACGCCGTGTCCAGCCCACCATGGCAGGGCGTCCTTCTTTAGCTTCCAAAATATAAGCAAAATTTGCCTGTAGCGCCCGATTGGCTTGCGTGAGTAGCTATCATTTTTGATATGTCCCCAATTTAAGTATTGAATCAAATTGAGGTTTTTAATTGGAGTCTGACCCCTATTAAATGTCTTGGCATTATTGTTGCGGTGCACTAAACTCTTTTTCCCCCATGCAATATAGGAGTGCGCCATGACTACGGCTGCCGAAATCAAACATCTTCAGGATCACGGTCTTTATTCTGGTGCCAATGAGCACGATGCTTGTGGTGTGGGCTTTGTGGCCCATATCCGTGGCGAAAAGAGCCACAGCATTGTCAAGAACGCACTCAAGATCCTAGAAAACTTGGACCACCGGGGTGCCGTGGGTGCTGACAAGCTGATGGGCGATGGCGCTGGCATTTTGATTCAGCTGCCTGACGCCCTGTACCGCGAAGAAATGGCCGCCCAAGGCGTTACGTTGCCCCAGCAGGGAGAGTATGGCGTGGGCATGGTGTTCCTGCCAAAGGAAAGTGCTTCCCGTCTGGCTTGCGAGCAAGAGATGGAACGCGCCATCAAGGCCGAAGGTCAGGTGCTTTTGGGTTGGCGCGATGTGCCAGTCAACCGCGACATGCCCATGTCGCCCACTGTGCGTGAAAAAGAGCCCGTACTGCGCCAGGTCTTCATTGGTCGCGGCAACGACGTGATCGTGCAGGACGCGCTGGAGCGCAAGCTGTACGTCATTCGCAAGACCGCTAGCGCCAATATTCAGGCCTTGAAGCTCAAGCATTCCAAAGAGTATTACGTGCCCAGCATGTCCAGTCGCACAGTGGTCTACAAAGGCCTGTTGTTGGCCGACCAGGTGGGGGTGTATTTCCTGGACCTGAGCGATGCGCGTTGCGTCTCCGCTTTGGGCTTGGTGCACCAGCGTTTTTCCACCAACACCTTCCCCGAGTGGCCATTGGCCCACCCCTATCGTTATGTGGCGCACAACGGTGAAATCAACACCGTCAAGGGTAACTACAACTGGATGAAGGCGCGCGAAGGCGTGATGTCGTCCCCTGTGCTGGGCGCGGATTTGCAAAAGCTGTACCCCATCAGCTTTGCCGATCAGTCGGACACCGCCACGTTTGACAATTGCCTTGAGCTGTTGACTATGGCTGGTTACCCCATCAGCCAAGCCGTGATGATGATGATTCCCGAGCCTTGGGAGCAGCACACCACCATGGACGAGCGCCGCAAGGCTTTTTACGAATACCACGCTGCGATGTTGGAGCCATGGGACGGCCCAGCGAGTATTGTGTTTACGGATGGCCGCCAGATTGGTGCCACGCTGGACCGCAATGGCCTGCGTCCTTCGCGTTATTGCATTACCGACGACGACCTGGTCATCATGGGCTCCGAATCTGGCGTATTGCCCGTGCCCGAAAACAAAATCGTGCGCAAATGGCGCTTGCAACCCGGCAAGATGTTCCTGATCGATTTGGAACAAGGCCGCATGATTGACGACGAAGAGCTAAAAGCCAATCTCGCCAACAGCAAGCCCTACAAACAGTGGATTGAAAACCTGCGCATCAAGCTTGATGACGTAACCTTTGCCGAGCGCCGCAAAGACGATGTGTTCAGCAAATTGGTGACCGGCGTAGAGCCCAAGCGCGTTAATGACAAAGTGAGCCTGCTAGACCGCCAGCAAGCGTTTGGTTTCACCCAAGAAGACTTGAAGTTTTTGATCGCCCCAATGGCCACCGCTGGCGAAGAAGCCATTGGCTCCATGGGAAATGACAGCCCCTTGGCTGTTTTGAGTGATAAGAACAAACCTTTGTACAGCTACTTTAAGCAGTTGTTCGCCCAGGTGACCAATCCGCCTATTGACCCGATTCGCGAAGCGATTGTGATGTCGTTGGTGTCCTTCATTGGCCCTAAGCCCAATCTGCTGGACATCAACCAGGTCAATCCGCCAATGCGCCTGGAGGTCAGTCAGCCCGTGCTGAACACTGCCGACATGGCCAAGGTGCGCGACATTGAAGCCCACACCAACGGCAAGTTCCGCAGCTACGTGCTGGACATTACGTATCCCCTGGCATGGGGCAGCGAGGGCGTGGAGGCCAAGTTGGCATCTTTATGCGCTGAAGCGGTGGACGCTATCAGGGGTGGTAAAAACATTCTCATCATTAGTGACCGTGCGATTGGAGAAACCCAGGTGGCGATTCCTGCGCTACTTGCTCTGTCCGCAGTGCACCAACATTTGGTGCGCGAAGGTTTGCGTACCACGGCTGGCTTGGTGGTCGAAACGGGCACCGCCCGCGAAGTGCACCACTTTGCCGTGCTGGCGGGCTACGGCGCCGAAGCCGTACACCCCTACCTGGCGATGGAAACTCTGGCCAGCATGCACAAAGACCTGCCTGGCGACTTGAGCGCCGAGAAGGCCATCTACAACTACGTCAAAGCCGTCGGTAAGGGCTTGTCCAAGATCATGTCCAAAATGGGCGTGAGCACCTACATGAGCTACTGCGGCGCGCAGTTGTTCGAGGCAATTGGTCTGTCCACAGAGACTATTTCCCAGTACTTCACCGGCACACCTAGCCGTGTGGAAGGCATCGGCATCTTTGAGATTGCCGAAGAATCTATCCGCATGCACAGGGCAGCTTTTAGTTCAGATCCAGTGCTGGCCAACGCACTGGACGCGGGCGGTGAGTATGCCTGGCGCGCCCGTGGCGAAGAGCACATGTGGACGCCCGATGCGATTGCCAAGTTGCAGCACTCCACCCGCGCCAACAACTGGAACACCTACAAGGAGTATGCCCAGCTGATCAACGACCAGAGCAAAAGGCATCTCACCTTGCGCGGTTTGTTTGAGTTCAAGATCGATCCAAGTAAAGCGATTCCCGTGGATGAGGTGGAGTCGGCCAAAGAAATCGTCAAGCGCTTTGCCACCGGTGCCATGTCACTGGGCTCCATTTCTACTGAAGCCCATGCCACACTGGCGATTGCCATGAACCGTATTGGCGGCAAGAGCAACACAGGTGAGGGCGGTGAAGACCCCGCGCGTTACCGCCAAGAGCTCAAAGGTATCCCGATCAAGCAGGGCCAGACCATGGCCGACATCATCGGCAAAGACGTGGTCGAAGTCGATATCCCCATGAATGCCGGTGACAGCTTGCGTTCACGCATCAAGCAGGTGGCCTCTGGTCGCTTTGGTGTGACTGCTGAGTACCTCAACAGTGCCGACCAGATTCAGATCAAAATGGCTCAGGGTGCCAAGCCAGGTGAGGGTGGTCAGTTACCCGGTGGCAAGGTGTCTGAATACATCGGTCGTTTGCGCCACTCGGTGCCGGGCGTGGGTTTGATTTCGCCCCCACCGCACCACGATATTTATTCGATCGAAGACTTGGCGCAGCTGATTCACGATTTGAAGAACGTCGCTCCGCACTCCGGTATCAGCGTCAAGTTGGTGTCCGAAATCGGTGTGGGCACCATTGCCGCCGGCGTTGCCAAGTGCAAGGCCGACCATGTGGTGATCGCGGGCCATGACGGCGGTACCGGTGCATCGCCCTGGTCGTCCATCAAGCATTGCGGTAGCCCTTGGGAAATCGGTTTGGCTGAAACTCAGCAGACCTTGGTGCTGAACCGACTGCGCAGCCGCATTCGTGTGCAGGCTGATGGTCAGATGAAGACGGGTCGCGACGTAGCTATCGGCGCGCTCTTGGGTGCGGACGAGTTTGGCTTTGCCACTGCACCGCTGGTGGTGGAAGGCTGCATCATGATGCGCAAGTGCCACCTCAACACCTGCCCGGTGGGCGTGGCGACACAAGACCCCGTCTTGCGCCAAAAGTTCTCCGGCAAGCCTGAGCATGTGGTGAACTACTTCTTCTTTATTGCCGAAGAAGTGCGTCAGATCATGGCCCAGTTGGGTATTCGTAAGTTTGACGACCTGATTGGCCGCGCTGACCTGCTGGACATGCGCAAAGGCATTGAGCACTGGAAAGCACAGGGTCTGGATTTCAGCCGTTTGTTTGCCCAACCCCAGGTACCTGCCGATGTGCCACGTTTCCAAACACTGACCCAAGACCACGGTCTGGAAAAAGCGTTGGACAACGTGCTCATCGCCAAGAGCCGTGCTGCTATCGACCATGGCGAACGCGTGCAGTTCATGGAAATGGCGCGCAATGTCAACCGCTCCGTAGGTGCCATGCTTTCTGGCGCGGTAACCAAGGTGCACCCCGAAGGTTTGCCGGATGACACCATCCGCATTCAGTTAGAGGGCACAGGAGGCCAGTCGTTCGGTGCCTTCTTGTGCAAAGGCATCACCATGTATCTCATTGGCGATGCCAATGACTACACCGGCAAGGGCCTGTCAGGTGGCCGCATTGTGGTACGCCCCAGTATCGACTTCCGTGGCGAAGCCATTCGCAACACCATTGTGGGTAACACGGTGATGTATGGCGCCACCACCGGCGAGGCGTTTTTTAGCGGTGTGGGTGGCGAACGCTTTGCGGTGCGTCTGTCCGGTGCCACCACGGTGGTAGAAGGCACGGGTGACCACGGTTGCGAGTACATGACTGGCGGCACCGTAGCCGTACTGGGCAAAACCGGCCGCAATTTCGCTGCCGGTATGAGCGGCGGCATTGCCTACGTGTACGACGAGGATGGCCAGTTTTCCAAGCGCTGCAATACCGCCATGGTCAGCCTGGAAAAAGTGCTGACCACAGCCGAGCAGACCGATACCATCAGCCAAGGCATCTGGCACCGTGGTGAGACCGACGAGGCCCAACTCAAGAAGCTTCTGGAAGACCACAACCGTTGGACTGGCAGTAAACGTGCCCGCGAGCTGCTGGACAACTGGGATCTGTCTCGTACCAAGTTCGTCAAAGTGTTCCCGCTGGAATATAAGCGCGCCTTGGGCGAGATCCATGCGAAACGGCTTGCTTTAGAAGTGAAAAAGGTTGCAGCCCCCGTGGATAGCGCGCAATTAGCTACAAAAAGCGTAGCAACTGCAGTCCGCTGAAGTCTTAATCAGATGAGGACAGAGCGCAATATCTGTCCCGCAAAGGAGTAAATATGGGAAAAGTCACTGGCTTCATGGAGTTTGAGCGCATCGAAGAGGGCTACAAGCCCGTGAAAGAGCGCCTCAAAAATTACAAAGAGTTCGTTATCGGTTTAGACGATGCCCAAGCCAATACGCAGGCCGCGCGTTGCATGGACTGTGGCACACCGTTTTGCAACAGCGGTTGCCCGGTGAACAACATCATCCCGGATTTCAACGATTTGGTGTTCCGCAACGACTGGAAAGCAGCCATCGACACGCTGCATAGCACCAACAACTTCCCAGAGTTCACAGGACGTATTTGCCCTGCACCTTGCGAAGCCGCGTGCACCTTGAACGTGAATGACGAAGCCGTGGGCATCAAGTCGATTGAACACGCCATCATCGACCGCGCTTGGCATGAAGGCTGGGTCAAGCCTCAGCCCGCCAAAGTCAAAACGGGGAAAAAGGTCGCGGTCGTGGGCTCAGGCCCTGCGGGCATGGCAGCAGCACAGCAGCTGGCCCGTGTGGGGCACAACGTTACGTTATTCGAGAAGAACGACCGCATTGGCGGTTTGCTGCGCTACGGCATCCCCGACTTCAAGATGGAAAAGACACACATCGACCGCCGTGCAGAGCAGCTGCAGGCTGAAGGTGTGACCATTCGCACCAGCGTCTTGATTGGTGAAATGCCCAAAGACAGCAAGGTGACCAACTGGGCCAAAGAAACCATTTCCGCCGCCCAGCTGCAAAAAGACTTTGACGCCGTGCTATTGACTGGCGGCTCTGAGCAGTCCCGTGACCTGCCTGTGCCGGGCCGCGAACTGGACGGTATTCACTTTGCAATGGAGTTTTTGCCTCAGCAAAACAAGGTCAATGCGGGTGACAAGCTCAAAAACCAGCTGCGTGCGGACGCCAAACATGTCATCGTCATCGGTGGTGGCGACACGGGTTCTGACTGCGTGGGTACCAGCAACCGCCACGGCGCGGTTAGCGTGACCCAGTTCGAGGTGATGCCTGAGCCACCAGCAGAAGAAAACCGTTCCATGACCTGGCCCTATTGGCCGCTCAAGTTGCGCACCAGTTCCAGCCACGAAGAAGGTTGTGAGCGGGTATTTGCCATTTCTACCAAAGAGTTCATTGGCGAAAAAGGTAAGGTTACAGGCCTTAAAACTGTAAACGTCGAGTTTAAAGACGGCAAGCTGGTGGATATTGCAGGCAGCGAAAAAGTGCTCAAGGCTGATTTGGTCTTGCTGGCTATGGGTTTTGTAAATCCTGTCGCTACCGTATTGGACGCGTTTGGTATCGATAAAGACGCCCGCGGCAATGCCAAAGCAAGTACCGAGTTCACTGGTGGCTATGCCACCAATGTGCCCAAGGTGTTTGCAGCCGGTGACATCCGCCGTGGTCAAAGTTTGGTGGTGTGGGCCATTCGTGAAGGCCGTCAAGCGGCACGTTCAGTGGACGAGTTTTTGATGGGCAGCAGCGAGTTGCCTCGCTAGCCGGGGTAATCCCTTATCATTCCAAGGCCGGGACATCCCGGCCTTGTTACTTTATGACTACTGCATTCACCGACCCGCTCATTGAAATCAAGAACCTAGTCTTTGGCTATGGCGAGCGCCGTATTCTTGATGGCATTACGTTGACGATCCCGCGCGGCAAGGTCACCGCGCTGATGGGCGCATCCGGCGGTGGTAAAACCACGGTCATGCGCCTCATTGGCGGGCAATACCGCGCTCAGGCAGGGCAAGTGCTTTTGTATGGCAAGGAACCCGGAGTGCCTGCCCAAGATGTGGGCAGCATGCAGGCCAAAGACCTGTTTCTGGCCCGCAGGCGCATGGGCATGCTGTTCCAGTTTGGGGCCTTGTTTACCGATTTAAGTGTGTTTGACAACGTGGCCTTTCCGCTGCGCGAGCACACCGATTTGTCACCCGCCATGGTGCGTGACATTGTCCTCATGAAACTCAATGCCGTAGGCCTGCGCGGTGCGCGTGATTTAATGCCTGCCGAGGTGTCCGGTGGAATGGCTCGGCGGGTCGCTTTGGCGCGGGCCATTGCGTTGGACCCGGAGCTGGTGATGTACGACGAGCCCTTCGCCGGGCTGGACCCTATCTCCCTGGGCACCGCAGCGCGGTTAATTCGCCAGCTGAACGATGCCATGGGCCTGACCAGCATCGTGGTGTCGCACGACCTTGATGAAACTTTCCACATTGCCGACCAGGTCATTATTCTGGCCAACGGCAAGGTTGCGGCGCAAGGCACGCCGCAAGAAGTGAAAGACAGCACCGACCCGCTGGTGCACCAGTTTGTGAATGCCTTACCCGAAGGACCTGTGCGCTTTCATTACCCCGCAGTCGATATTGCGCAAGATTTTTCTGATGGAGGTGCGCGATGAGCTGGTGGCACCCTGCGGACGTGGGCTTTGCCGTGCGTTCTAAATTGGCCGATGTGGGCTTTGGTGCGCGACTGATGCTGCGCCTGCTGGGCACCTTGCCGGCTACGCTGCGCCGCCCGGCCTTACTGCGCGACCAGATTCATTTCATGGGCAACTATTCGTTGGCCATCATTGCGGTGTCGGGCATTTTTGTTGGTTTTGTCCTGGGTTTGCAGGGCTACTACACGCTGCAACGGTATGGCTCGTCGGAAGCGTTGGGGCTCTTAGTGGCCTTGAGCTTGGTGCGCGAGTTGGGTCCCGTTATTACTGCGCTGCTGTTTGCCGGGCGCGCAGGTACATCGCTCACCGCAGAGATTGGCTTGATGAAAGCTGGCGAACAGCTCAGCGCAATGGAGATGATGGCAGTCGATCCGGTGCAGCGCATTTTGGCGCCGCGCTTTTGGGGGGCGGTGATCGCTATGCCACTGTTGGCGGCAGTGTTCAGCGCTGTAGGTGTGATTGGCGGCTACGTGGTCGGCGTGCTGATGATCGGCATTGATTCCGGTTCGTTCTGGAGCCAAACCCAAGGGGGTGTAGACGTGTGGTTGGACGTGGGCAATGGCGTCCTCAAAAGCGTGGTGTTTGGATTTGCTGTGAGTTTTATTGCGCTGCTGCAAGGGTACGAGGCGCAGCCCACGCCTGAAGGGGTGGCGCATGCCACCACCCGCACGGTGGTGATGGCGTCGTTAACGGTGCTGGGCCTGGACTTTGTCCTGACCGCGCTGATGTTCAGTATTTAGGGGAAGAAGATGCAACGTTCTACAAAAGATATCTGGGTTGGATTGTTCGTGCTGCTGGGTGGCGCAGCGCTGTTGTTTTTGGCGCTGCAGTCGGCCAATTTGCTCACACTCAGTTTCGAGCGTGGTTACGCCGTCACAGCCAAGTTCGACAATATTGGTGGGCTCAAGCCCAAAGCGGCGGTCAAAAGCAGTGGAGTGGTGGTGGGCCGTGTTGATTCCATTACTTTTGATGACAAAACCTTTCAGGCCCGCGTGAGCCTGTCCATGGACAAGCGCTTTGCGTTCCCAAAAGACAGTTCACTCAAAATTTTGACCAGCGGCCTGCTTGGCGAGCAGTACATTGGCATTGAGGCCGGTGCTGATTCGGCCAATCTCGCGGCGGGGGATGCCATTTCGTCTACCCAGTCTGCTGTGGTGCTGGAAAACCTGATCAGTCAGTTTTTGTACAGCAAGGCGGCCGATGGAGCCACTGAGGGCAAGAAGTGATTCGCTGGCTATTAATCGTTGTGCTGCTGGCGTTGCAGGGCTGCGCCACGGTTGCCAACCCCAACCCGCGTGACCCGCTGGAGTCATTCAACCGCAGCATGTTTGGATTTAACGACATGCTTGATCGCGCCGTCATCAAGCCCGTGGCAACTGTGTACCGGGACACCACGCCAAATTGGTTGCGC
>JBEGPS010000029.1:0-3771 GCA_041181325.1 Pseudomonadota bacterium | reverse complement strand
GGCTCACGCCCAAATCACCGGCAATGGCGGGTAAGGACACATTGGCAATCGACGAGTCCAACACGTTCATAAAAGTAGCCGCCGACAAAGCCAGCGTGCCCCAGGCGCGCGCTGCGCCTTGCAGTGGCGCCAGAGGCGGCGGGGGAGCGTAAGCAGGTGTAGTGCTCATGCGGGCCTAATGGCTGGCCTTAATGGCGCGGCCTGCATTGCTGGCAATCACCCGCTGCACTTCATCGTCGGCCTTTTGGTCCAGCGCGGCGTACACCGTGGTTTGTACTTGCGAGGCGGTGCGGGGCGCATCGGCCAGGGTCTTGCCGCTCTGATCCGTAATGTCTACCGTGGCTTCCATCGACAGGCCCACGCGCAGCGGGCTTTGGGCCAGGTCTTTAGCGTCCAGCGCCACGCGTACCGGCACGCGCTGCACCACCTTGATCCAGTTGCCTGTGGCATTTTGCGCGGGCAGCAGGGCAAACGCTGCGCCAGTGCCAGCGCCCAGTCCGGCCACAGTGCCCTTGTATTCCATGCGCTTGCCGTACAGGTCGGCAGTGAGGGTGACGGGCTGGCCAATGCGGATGTTGCGTAGCTGGCTTTCTTTGAAGTTGGCATCCACCCACAGCTGGTTCAAGGCAATCACCGACATCAGCGGTGCGCCTGCGGCCACGCGTTGGCCCAGCTGCACGCTGCGCTTGGCCACATAGCCATCCACGGGGGCGGGCAGGGCGGTGCGGTGCATCGCCAGATAGGCCTCGCGCACTTTGGCAGACGCGGCCAGGACACTGGGGTGCGACTCAATGCGCGTGCCATCGGTCATGGACTGGTTGCTGCTGAGCTGCTCGCGCGCGGCAGACACACCGGCCTGGGCCGATGCCAGGTTGCTTTGGGCCGCAGTGAGTTGCGATTGCGCGTGGTTCAGCTCTTCCTTAGACACCGCACCGTTGCCAACCAGCGCCTGGCGGCGGTTCAGGTCGTCGGTGGCGCGGGCTACGTCGTTGCGGGCTTTGGCAATGTCGGCCTCGCGCACCACAATTTGTGCGCCCAGCGTGCCGTTGTTGGCATACAGCGTGCGCACCTGGCGCACAGCCTGGGCCAGGTTGGCCTCGGCTTGGTCTAGGGCCACTTTGGCGTCGGCAGGGTCCAGCTGCACCAGCGGCTGGCCGGCTTTTACAAAGTCGGTGTCGTCGGCCAGGATGGCGGTCACCGTGCCGCCCATTTGCGGGGTGATTTGAATCACATTGCCTTGCACATAGGCGTTGTCGGTGGACTCGGCGTTGCGGTTGGTCAGCCATTCGTAGCCACCAATGGCCAAGCCAACCACGACGACGATGGACACGCCGGTCAGCGCCTTTTGGCGGGCAGATGTGGCGGGCTTGGCAGGCACTGCGGGGGAGGTTGTAGGTGCGTTCATGGTGTGGTGGCTTTGGATGTAAGGGTGGCGGTGGGTGCTGTGGTGGTGTCGGCATAGCCGCCACCCAGCGCACGGATGAGTTGCACTTGGGTGTCCAGCGCGCGGGCGGTCAGGTCCACGGCTTGGCGGCGCTGGTTGAGCACGGCGGTCTCGGCGCTCAGCACTTGCAGGTAGTTGCCAATGCCTGCCTTGTAGCGCTGCAGTGCAATGGAATAGGCCGACTCTGCCGATGCCTGTGCGGCGGCCTGCTCGGTTTGCTGGCGGGTAATGCTTTGGCCGGAGGTGAGCTGGTCGGCCACATCGCGCACAGCGTCCAGCACCAGCGCGTTGTAGTTTTCTACCGCCGCGTCCAGGTCGGCGGTTTTGCCCTGTAGTTGGGCGCGCAGGCGGCCACCGTCAAACAGCGGCAGCCGAATAGCTGGGCCTACACCCCATTGCTCGCTGCCCGATTGCAGCAGGCGGTCCAAACCAATGCTGGACAAGCCCGCAAACGCGGTGAGGTTGATGTTGGGGTAGAACTGCGCTTTAGCGCTGTTGCGGTCTTGCGTGGCGGCCTCTACGCGCCATTTGGCGGCGGCAATGTCGGCACGGCGGCCCAGCAAGTCCATCGGCATGGCCTGGCGAATTGCTATGTTTTTAATAGCTGCTTGCGCAGGCTGGTCGGTGGCTAGCGGCACATTGGGCTGTGAAATTAGGGCTGCAAGGGCATGTAGGGCCAAGGTCTTTTGCTCAGCCAGTGCTTCCAGCGCCAGGCGCGCGTCGGGCAGGGCGCTTTCGCTTTGTTGCTGCTCAAGCTGGGTGTCCAGCCCGGCTTCTACGCGGTCTTTGACCAGTTGCAGCGCTTGCTGGCGTTGGGCCAGGGTGCGCTGCGCCACGGCGATTTGCGCGTTGATGCGGGCCAGCGCAAAGTAGCTGCGCACCACGTTGCTGGCCAGCAGCATGCGGGCGGCGTAGGTGTCGGCCTGCGCGGCGCGGGCCTGGCCCACGGCGGCGTCCAGCGCGGCACGGTCTTTGCCGAAAAAGTCCAGCTCCCAGCTGCCTGCCACTTGCAGCGTGCCGGTGTCCATCACCGCGCCTGCAATGGGTGCGGGGTACAGGCCTTTGGCGGTAAAGCGCTGGTGGGTTAAATCCAGCCCGGCATTGAGTTGGGGCTGGCCTAAAGCGGCAGCTACGTCACTGGCAGCCAGGGTGCGGGCCACCCTAGCCTGCGCCACGCGCACACTGGGGTGGCTGTCTAGCGCTTGCGCCACCAGGGCGTTGAGCTGGGCATCGCCAAACGCCTGCCACCAGTCGGGCACGATCACGTCGCTGGCATCGGTATTGGTCTGGGCGCTTTGCGGCGCATCCGCCGGGCCGTTCAGTCCTAGCTTGGCGGCGTCAATGGCTTTGGCCGAAGGCTGGCTGGTGCCGGTAAAGCTGGCACAGCCGGTCAGACCAGCCAAACCCGCAAAAGCCAGGCTCAGCGTTACGGTGCGAAGGCGGCTGGGCCTACCTTGGGGGGGATTACAAATTACAGGCATTGGACGTGTCATCGGTGGGTTGGGCGTTGGCCAGAATGCGGCGCAAATAGCCTTTGAGTGCTTCAAATTCTTCGGCGGTAAATCCGGCCAAATGGCCGTTTTGCACGGTGCTAAGCGCGCGGGGAATGTCTTGGGCGGCCAGGCGGCCTGCATCGGTCAGGGCAATGTTCACCACGCGGCGGTCTAGCTCGGAGCGCACGCGCTTGCAAAAGCCTTTGGCTTCTAGCCGGTCCAGCAGGCGGGTGGTGGCACCGGCGTCCAGATTGCTTTCGCGGGCCAGCTCCGCCACGGTGCTCGCTTTGCCAATGTGCAGCTTGTACAGGGGAATCCACTGGGCGTTGGTCAGGTCGGTATGGGCCAGCTCTTGCTCAACGCTTTGGGCCACCACGCTCAAAATTTGGCGCATCAAATAACCAACGCTCTCTTCGGGCTGGTAGTTGGCGGGGTCGTAAAACGACGCCGGTTTGTTACTTTGAGGCATGTCAAAAAGTATATCATTGCCTAGGCAAATAATGCCACGGCAACAAAAAAAGAACCCGGCGCGATGGCCGGGTTGCAATCCCTCAAAGGGAACCGCTAGAGAGGTAGGGAGACTTCGCGGTAGGTTGAGCTAACCCGCCTCTACTATGCGACGCGCGGGGTGGGGTGTATGTGCGGTGGGGCGCTTTAGGTGGGAGCAATTTTCAATTTTTATTGCTGCTGAGAGTACGTAGCTTGATCAAATTCGGCCTCTGCCTTTGCGAGTGCGTGGGCGGACGAACAGAACTATCGCGAACGTTGAGTTACGTTAGAGCTGCATTGCTGTTGCGGAGCGTCGAATTGTCATTCGGCAAATCTCTCGAAAGA
>JBEGPS010000028.1:0-3229 GCA_041181325.1 Pseudomonadota bacterium | reverse complement strand
GCCTGCCAGCGATGTGTCACACCCTGCCATGGCAGTGAACTTGGATGCCTGCATTCAGTGCAACCGCTGCGTGCGCGCTTGCCGCGAAGAACAGGTGAATGACGTCATTGGCTACGCCATGCGTGGCAGCCATAGTGAAATTGTGTTTGACCTGAACGACCCCATGGGCGACAGCACCTGCGTGGCGTGTGGCGAATGCGTGCAGGCGTGCCCCACAGGGGCGTTGATGCCCAAGACGCAAATCGGCTCGCAAATTGTCGACAAAAAAGTGGACTCGGTCTGCCCCTTCTGCGGTGTGGGTTGCCTGGTCACCTACAACGTCAAAGACAACATTATCGTGAGCGTGGACGGGCGTGATGGCCCCGCCAACCATAACCGCCTGTGCGTTAAGGGTCGCTTTGGTTTTGACTACGCCCACAGCCCCCAACGCCTGACCGTGCCATTGATTCGCAAGGCCGGTGTACCAAAAGACCCCGAACTACTGAGTCAGCTCAACCGTGACAGCGCAGACTGGTCCGCGGTGTTCCGGGAAGCCACGTGGGAAGAAGCCTTGGCCTTGTCCGCAGGCAAGCTGAAAGACCTGCGCGACACGCATGGCAAAAAATCGCTGGCCGGTTTCGGTTCTGCCAAAGGCAGTAACGAAGAGGCCTATCTGTTCCAAAAACTGGTGCGCACTGGTTTTGGCAGCAACAACGTAGACCACTGCACGCGCCTGTGCCATGCCTCCAGCGTGGCGGCGTTGCTCGAAGGCGTAGGCTCGGGTGCGGTGAGCAACCAAGTCAACGACGTGGAGCATTCCGAGCTGATTTTCGTGATCGGTTCCAACCCTACGTCTAACCATCCTGTCGCGGCTACCTGGATGAAGAACGCGGCCAAAAAAGGCGCGAAAATTGTGCTTGCAGATCCGCGTATTACCGACATCGGCAAACACGCCTGGCGCACGCTGCAGTTCAAGGCCGACACCGATGTGGCCATGCTCAATGCGCTGATTCACGTGGTGATTGAAGAAGGTTTGGCCGACCAAGAATTTATTGCCCAGCGCGCCAACAACTACGAGGCACTGCGTGAAAACGTCAAGGGCTACAGCCCAGAGGCGATGGAGCCTATTTGCGGCATTCCGGCGCAAACGCTGCGCGAAGTAGCCCGTGCCTTTGCCAAAGCCAAGAGCGCCATGATTTTGTGGGGCATGGGCGTAAGCCAGCACGTGCACGGCACCGACAACGCACGTTGCCTGATTGCATTGGTCACCGTCACCGGCCAGATCGGCAAACCTGGTTCGGGCCTGCACCCATTGCGCGGCCAAAACAACGTGCAGGGCGCATCAGATGCAGGCCTGATCCCCATGATGTACCCCAACTACCAGCGCGTCACCAACAAGGCCGCGCACGAGTGGTTTGAGAACTTCTGGGGCATGAAGCTGGACGACCAGCCCGGCTACACCGTGGTGGAAATCATGCACAAGGCGCTGGCACCTGACAGCGACCCGCACAAGGTGCGCGGCATGTACATCATGGGCGAAAACCCCGCCATGAGCGACCCCGACCTGAACCACGCGCGCCACGCGCTGGCAAGTCTGGAGCACATGGTGGTGCAAGACATCTTCATGACCGAGACCGCCTGGCTGGCCGACGTAGTATTGCCCGCCACCGCCTGGCCCGAGAAAAACGGCACGGTCAGTAACACCGATCGCATGGTGCAGCTCGGTAAGCAGGCCATCGACCCGCCCGGCCAAGCCAAGCCCGATCTGTGGATCATTCAGCAAATCGCCAAGCGCATGGGCTTGGACTGGAACTATGCGGGCGAGATGGATGGCGTGGCTGCGGTGTATGAAGAAATGCGCCAGGCCATGCACGCTGCTATTTCGGGCATTACCTGGGAGCGGCTGCAGCGCGAATCCAGCGTGACGTACCCCTGCCTTAGCGCTGAAGACCCAGGTTCGCCTACGGTGTTCATAGACCACTTCGCCACCGACGATGGCAAAGTGAACTTGGTGCCCGCCGACATTATTCCGGCCAACGAACGACCCGACGCGGCCTTCCCGTTTGTGCTGATTACGGGCCGCCAGTTGGAGCATTGGCATACCGGCAGCATGACGCGCCGCGCCACCGTGCTGGATGCGATTGAGCCCATGGCCACTGCCTCGATGTGTGGCGACGATCTGCAGGCCCTTGGCTTGCAACCCGGCGATGTGATGACCGTGCAGTCCCGCCGCGGCGAAGTTGCTATTTATGTGCGCCGCGACGACGGCACGCCCAAGGGCGCGGTGTTTATCCCGTTTGCATACTACGAGGCGGCGGCCAACTTGATGACCAATGCCGCGCTGGACCCGTTCGGCAAGATCCCCGAGTTCAAGTACTGCGCGGTGGCCATTCGCCGTGGAGGCACGCCTGCCAAATCGGGCTATGGAACTGCCGCGCTCGCAGCTGCAAGCTAAAACGCAGCGCTAGAGCCATGTCACCCGCCTTGCCCCGACTCACCCACGCCAAAGCGCCGCTTACGCACGCGCTGCAAGCGGTAAATGAGTTTGGCGATCACGTTGACATGGCGATTCCGTCTGAGCGGGCCCTCACGGTGTACGTGGACAAGCGCGAAATGGTCACGCTGATGACTTTGGGCGCGCAGCCCGAATTATTGGTGTTGGGCTTTTTGCTGAACCAGCGCCTAGTCCAAAGCGCGTTTGAAGTCGAATCCATCACCGTGGACTGGGAGGTGAGTGCCGTTGCCGTCAAAACTCGCAATGGCATTGCCAACCTGGTTGAAAAAACCGCCAAGCGCACCGTCACCACTGGCTGCGGCCAGGGTAGTGTTTTTGGCGATCTGATGGAGTCTGTGGACAACATAGAACTGCCACCTGCCACCATCACTCAGAGCCAACTCTACGGAATGGTGGACGCCATCCGCTTGCAGCAAAGCATTTACAAATCCGCGGGCTCAGTACACGGTTGTGCGCTGTTTCAGGGCCAGGAAATGCTGGTGTTTGTGGAAGACGTGGGCCGCCACAACGCCATTGATGCCATAGCGGGCTGGATGTCGTTGCAGACCGATATGCGCAGCGCTGACAAGTTTTTCTACACCACCGGGCGGCTTACGAGTGAGATGGTGATTAAGGCCGCGCAAATGGGCATTCCCGTGGTGGTGTCGCGCAGCGGTATTACCCAAATGGGCCAAATGGTGGCCAGCCGCCTAGGCCTGTGCGCCATTGGCCGCGCTACCAACAAGCGCTTCTTGT
>JBEGPS010000027.1:0-2673 GCA_041181325.1 Pseudomonadota bacterium | reverse complement strand
AACAGAGACTACGCACTAAAGCAATTGCAGCGGCAGTTTGAAATACTGATGTGGGATACAAAATGGTCGATGTCAACTATCCTGACCGCTCGGCGACAACTATCCTGGCCGGTGGAAGCGGGGAATGAATTTGATTGCTTATGTGGGTGAGCGAGCCTTTCGCACAGGCGGGGCATGCCCCGCCTGTGCGGCGCGACGGCGGTAGCTCTCCACGTTCATCTCCAGAATGGTCGAGTGGTGCACCAGTCGGTCAACTGCGGCCAGGGTCATGGCCGGTTCCACGAATACCTCACCCCACTGCGAGAACGGGGTGTTTGCGGTGATAGCCAAGCTCTTGCGCTCATAACGTTCTGATATCAGCTCGAACAGCACGGAAGTCTCTGCTTGGTCGCGCCGCACGTAACTGAGGTCATCCAGAATCAGCAAATCAAACCGGTCCAACTTGGCGAGCTCTTGCGGCAGGCGTAAATCCCGCCGCGCCGCCTGCAAGCGTTGCACCAGGTCAGAACAACGGGTGAACAGAACGCGCCGACCGGCATCTATCAAGGCATGCCCCAAGGCGCTGACCAAATGACTCTTGCCCACACCCGGTGGGCCGAACAGCAGAACGTTGGCACCCCGGTCAATCCATTCTGTGCCTTCTGTAAGTGCCATCACCTGCGCCTTGGACACGCTGGGTACCGCCGCGAAGTCAAAGCTGGAGAGTCGCTTGTCAGGACTCAGGCCCGATTCATTGCGGTGGCGGTCAATGCGGCGAGCCTCTCGCTCGTTGATTTCATGCTCCAGCAATGCCTCCAAGAATCGGTGTGCTGGCCAGCCCTCGGCATCGGACTGTGCACACAGGTCACCAGCCAGTCGTTTGATGGTGGGCATGCGCAAATCAGTCAGCATCATCCCCAGACGGGCAGACGTGGTTGTAATGGTAGTTGTCGTCGTTGACGTTGTAGTTGACGCCGCTTTCATAGGGCCACCTCAAACAGCTCGTCATAAGAGGCCAGCGCAGGCAGCGTTACGACCACTTGTGGAACATTGCCGTTGGGTGGCGCCAGTAACTGGGTCAAGGCATCGAGGTCAGGCAATTGGTCCAACTCAATCAACTGCTCCAGCTCCTGGGCCAGTTGGGCCTCATGTCCGTCGGCTGCCAGAACCAATAGACCCACTATGGTCTTGCACGCTTCGCGCTCAGGTCGTTGTGCAGCCAGTCGTTCCCATGTCTGGCGGTACACGGCACGGGGGAATGCTGCATCACGCAGCACCCAGCGGGCGAACGCACCTGGTTTGCGTTTCAATGCACCCACCAAATGCCGGTAGTCGATGGCACGACCCGCACGCTGGCCATCTCCTGGTCTTGCCCTTGGCAGACTCAGTACACATTGGCCGCCCAACCAGCACTCCACATGCTGGGCATACTGACGCACCATCAACCGGTGACCGATGAGTTGGCTCGGTACGCTGTACAGGGCGCCCTTGAGGTTGAAGATGGCATATTTGCTGACCCGTGCAGGAATCTCTTCAAACTCGGCGGTGCGGCGCACCGGCAAGGGCTTGAGCATGGCACGCTCGGTGACCAGAAACTTGGCCGCACGCGTATTCATGCGCTGCACGATGGTGTCGACAAACGTTTCGTAATCAGCTCGCGCATCGAAGCTGCGAGTGCCGCGTAAACACAATGCCTGCTCCAGTGCGGCTTTTAGAGTGTTGTTGCGTGATTCGATGGAGCCGTTCTCGTTGGATTGACCGGGATTGCAGCGTGTTGCACGCAACCCGTAGTGGCTGCACAGGTCTGCATACCGCTTGGTCAACTCCTCTTGTTCTGCCAAGTTGTTGAATGCTGCCGAGAGGCTGTCGGTACGGTGTTCTTCAGGAACACCGCCCAATGCCCACAATGCCGCTTGCAATCCTGTGGACAGTGCTATGAAGCTCTCGCCGGAGTCGATGACCGTGACGTGGCGCCATCCCGAGTAGGCCAATGCAAATTGGTAAAGGCGGTGACTAAACACCACGCCTGCAATCTCCACGTTGAGTTCATCAGCTACTGTGAAGTCCGAGATGCCTTGGCGTCCTGGCGGGTGTTCCTGCGCAAAGTAGACCTCCCGCTCGTCCCCAAACGTGGCACGCCACAGGCGTATGCGGCGTTGTAGGGTGCGCAGCACGCTGGTATCCCATTGGCGGGGATAGCGGCGCTGGAGCTCTTCGAGCAGGGTTACGGCATTGAGTCTGGCGTCGGTTTGCAGCAGCGGGATGACCTCGCTGTCCCAGACTGCACTCAATGGGTCTTCTCGGGTGCGCCAGTTCCGTACAGGTCGCTGTGAGGGCAGGCTTTGCGCATCTTCGATGCGCCGGGCGCTTCGCTCACTGATTCCGGCTTTGGCGGCAGAAGCTACTTGACTGAGCTTATTGCGGTGTTGCTTGTACTTGTGCACTTGGTGGTCCGTGATTCTCTTGCCGGGCATGCCGCCTACCTTCGATTTGTGTTCGAAGGCCTAACGGTAGCCCCGCCTCCCGGACCCGCCCGGTGAAGGCCTCTAACCGGCCAACATAGTTGTCGTCAGCCGGCCAAGGTAATTGTCGTCAACCAGGTGCCAGCACCTGCTACCTGATAGACACACTGGCAACCACTGGCCCTCTGGAGATACATTGCATCGACAATTGGGATGGTGGGATCGAGCATCA
>JBEGPS010000026.1:0-9666 GCA_041181325.1 Pseudomonadota bacterium | reverse complement strand
TTCATGCCCGCCGAATCCAGGTTCATACCCAAGAAGTGCAGCTCTGCACCCGAAGCAGCATTCATTTGCCCGTGGTAAATCATCTCGATCATGGTGGCAGCGCCGGCCAAGGCCACCAAGGCCGTGCCGCCCAAGCCCAGGTAGCTCACCCACAGCGTGCGCAGTTTGCCAAACTTGGCCACACGCAGATTCATCATGATGAGGCTTGCAACACCGCCCGGCGCGTACATCACCATCACCAAAAATACCAAGCCAAGATACAACAGCCATGCCTTGGTGAACTCGCTCAGCAATACAAAAGCCAACACCATCATCACTGCGCCGATGATGGGGCCAAAAAAGAAGGTGGCGCCACCCAAAAATGTAAATAGCAAATAGGCGCCCGAGCGCCCTGCACCCACCACTTCGGCAGTCACTATTTCGAAATTCAAGGCGCCTAATCCGCCAGCAACCCCCGCAAAAAAACCAGCAATGATGAACGCCAAGTAGCGCACCTTTTGCGGGTTGTAGCCGATGAACTCGACGCGCTCGGGGTTGTCACGCACGGCGTTCAGCATGCGCCCTAAGGGCGTGCCCGTAAAGGCGAACATGGCGGCGACTGACAGGAATGTGTAAATGGCAATCAGGTAATACACCTGCACTGCCGGGCCAAACGTAATCCCCATCACCGCATTGCCGGTGACCCGGTTGCCCGACACGCCGCCCTCACCGCCAAAAAACTCGGGAACCATCAGCGACATGGCAAACACCAACTCTGCCAAGCCCAACGTGATCATGGCAAACGTAGTACCCGCTTTGCGTGTGGTCACGTACCCGAACAGCACAGCAAAGCCCATGCCCGCCACCCCACCCACCAGGGGCACAGTGGAAACTGGAATGCCCAGTGCACCGGACGAGATATTGTTCAGCGCATGGATGGCGACATACGCCCCCAAACCTGTGTAAACCGCGTGCCCGAAGCTGAGCATGCCGCCCTGCCCCAGCAACATGTTGTAGGACAAGCAGGCAATGATGGCAATTCCCATTTGGGACAACACTGTGATGCCCAAACCACTTTTGAATACCATGGGTGCAACGATGAGCGGAATGGCAAACAGGGTCCAGACCAGCCAGCGGCCGGTATTGAAATTGGCGAATGTTTTTTTCATGGTTAGCCTTCCCGTGTACCCAGCAACCCTTTGGGCCGGAAGATCAAAATGAGTACCAGAAATAAGTACGGCAATATGGGCGCCACTTGCGACAGCGTCAGCTTGACCAGCGTGTTTCCGCTAGCAGATGCACTGAGTTGCACGCCCAGCTGCTGCGCCAATGTGCCGACCGAGTAGTCAAATGCCACCGCAAACGTTTGAATCACACCGATCAACACCGAGGCCAAAAATGCACCAGACAGCGAACCCATGCCACCCACCACCACAACAACAAAAATAATGGAGCCCACGGTGGCCGCCATTGCCGGTTCGGTCAAAAAGGTGCTGCCGCCGATCACACCCGCCAAGCCAGCCAATGCAGCACCTGCACCAAATACCAGCATAAAAATACGTGGCACGTTATGCCCTAGTGACTCCACCATTTCAGGGTGCGTCAGCGCCGCCTGAATCACCAAGCCAATGCGGGTGCGCGTCAACAGCAGCCACACCGAGCCCAGCATGATGAGCGCCACAAGCATCATGAAGCCGCGCGTAGCTGGAAACGGCGAACAAACCACACGAATGGCAGCATCGGCGGCGGTGCACATCTCTGCAGGTGCTGCACCCCACATCACACTCAAGCCATTGGCAGTGTGATTAATCAATGTAAACGCTGGACCTTGCAACACCGCTGGTGGATGAAACTCCAGTGCGATGCGGCCCCAAATCAGTTGCACCAATTCCAGCAACACGTAGGACAGACCAAACGTAATAAGTAACTCAGGCACATGCCCGAATTTATGCACACGACGCAGGCAAATACGCTCAAACAGCGCGCCCAATGCACCCACAATAAGCGGTGCAATCACCAACGCAGGCCAGAAGCCAACCACCTGAGAAACGGTGTACCCCACATAGGCGCCCACCATGTAGAAGCTGGCGTGCGCAAAATTCAGCACGCCCATCATGCTGAAAATGAGCGTTAAACCAGAACTCAACATGAACAGCAGCAAACCGTAGCTCAGTCCGTTAAGCATCGAGATGATGAAAAACTCCATGGATTCGGCACCTTTGTGAATCGTAGAAATAGAAGAGCCCGCAAAAGCAGGCTCCAGTTAGACGGCAAATCCCTGCCGGGGCAACATTAGCCCGGGCGCTTCATCTGGCAGCTGGTGGGAGTGCTGGAGACGTAGTTAGGGTATTCCTTCACCACAGCCAGAGTCATGCCTGTTTTTTCCATGCTGTAGGGGAATTTCTTGTCGACCTTCTGCCATACGGAAACGTACAAAGGCTGCTGTAGTTGGTGATCGGTCTTGCGCATTTCAATCTCACCATTGAACCCTTTGGTTTTCAGGCCTTCCAGCGCTGCAGCCACCTTAACAGGTTCAGTTGACTTGGCACTGGCCATGGCAGCACCCAGCATTTCAAACACGTGGGCGAACTGCACGCTGGTCAGATCGTCGTTGTACTTGGCGTTGAATTCCTTGGCCCACTTTTCCATCTGGCCGCCCATATTGGTGTGGCCCACGGCCACCTGGAATACCCGGCCTTCGCCATTGGTTCCAACGGCGGTGGGTGTGCCTTCACCTGCCATGTAGTAGGTAAAGAACTTGCCGGTATAACCGCCTTCATTGGCCGCCTTGATGAACAGAGAGAGGTCTGAGCCCCAGTTACCGGTAACCACCGTGTCGGCTCCGGAAGCCTTGATCTTGGCGATGTAGGGTGCAAAGTCACGCACCTGGGCCAGAGGATGAAGATCTTCACCGACGATTTGTATGTCAGGGCGCTTGCGACCAAAAGTTTCTTTGGTGAACTTGGCTACCTGCACACCGTGAGAATAGTTTTGGCCCAAGATGTAGACCTTCTTGACATCTTTCTGATCTGTAATGAAGCTGGACATGCCCTCCATCTTCATAGAAGTGTCTGCATCAAAGCGGAAGTGCCAGTAGCTGCATTTGCTGTTGGTCAGGTCGGGGTCGACGGCGGAGTCATTCAGATAAATAACTTCTTTGCCTGGGTTACGTTCATTGTGCTTAGCTACAGCGTCGCTCAGGGCCAACGCAACTGATGAGCCATTGCCTTGAATGATGTAGCGCACGCCGCTGTCGATAGCCGCCTTCAATGCATTCAGGCTTTCTGTGGGGCTGAGTTTGTTGTCGATAGTGCTGAACTCAAACTTCACCCCGGCAGGGTTGCCCGCGCCGCTGAACTTCTCAGCCAAAAACTTGTAACTCTTATCCTGATTCACGCCCACGGGGCCAAGCAGCCCGGTCAATGGGTCTATGCGAACCAATTTAACGGTTTCGCCTTTTTGAGCCAATGCGCTACCAGCGCAAACTACTACTGCCGCTGCAGCAACCCACTTGAATGCGAATTTCATGGAATGTCTCCTGTAAAACTAAAGCTTCTGCAGGTTACAAGTTTTTGTATGAATTGCCGCAAGGGTTTCCCCCAAGGCATATCACCAATGCGACTAATTCAGGCATTTCCCAGCACTTAAATCACGCTGCAGTTACACAGACGGCAGCTTGTAATCCCTGAGCATTTCACGCAGTTTTGCTTTTTGCATTTTTCCGGTCGCGCCCAAGGGGATGGCGTCCATAAAAACCACGTCATCGGGAATTTGCCACTTGGCGGTTTTGCCGTCGTAAAACGCGATCAGCGCATCACGCGTTACATCCATGCCGGGCTTCTTGACCACCGCAATGATCGGGCGCTCGTCCCACTTGGGATGTTTCATGCCAATGCAGGCAGCCATTGCCACAGCGGGATGCGCCATGGCCACGTTTTCTACGTCAATGGAGCTGATCCACTCACCGCCCGATTTGATGACGTCTTTGCTGCGGTCGGTGATTTGCATGTAGCCATCGCTGTCGATGGTGGCCACATCACCCGTAGGGAACCAACCGTCAATGAGTGGTGAGCCGCCCTCACCTTTGAAATATTCTTTCAAAATCCACGGTCCTTTAACGAGCAAATCGCCGTAGGCTTTTCCGTCCCATGGCAAGGTTTGGCCCGCCTCGTCAACAATCTTCATGTCCACACCGTAGATGCCTCGGCCCTGCTTTAAGCGCACCGTCATCTTCTCTTCCGAGGTCATGGCCAAGTGCTTATTCTTGAGCGTGCACACGGTGCCCAATGGCGACATTTCGGTCATGCCCCAGGCGTGCAGCACTTCCACGCCATACACATCGTTAAAGGCCGTAATCATCGCCGGTGGGCAGGCAGATCCGCCAATGACGGTGCGCTTCAAGGTAGAGAAGCGCAGGCCGCCCGCTTGCATGTGCCCCAGCATCATCTGCCATACGGTGGGGACGCCTGCTGCAAAACTTACCTTTTCAGTTTCTATGAGATCAAAAATGGATTTGCCGTCCATGGCCGGGCCGGGGAACACCAGCTTGGCACCCGTCATGGCAGCCGAATACGGCAGGCCCCAAGCATTCACGTGGAACATGGGCACTACAGGTAGCACGCTATCGCGCGCGCTCATGTTCAACGCATCGGGCAGCGCACCCGCAAACGCATGCAGCATGGTGGAGCGGTGGCTGTACAGAGCCGCCTTGGGGTTGCCCGTGGTACCGCTGGTGTAGCACATGCTGGAGGCTGAGTTCTCATCAAACTCGGGCCACTGGTAGTCGGTGGCCTGCTGTCCCATCCAGGCTTCGTAGCTTTGCAGGCCCGGAATGCCGGTGTCGGTGGGCAGCTTGTCGGCATCGCACAGCGCAATCCAGTGTTTGACGGTGGTGCAGCGGCTAAACACCGCCTTGATGATGGGCAAAAACGTCATGTCAAAGCACACCACTTGGTCTTCGGCGTGGTTAGCAATCCACACGATTTGGTCGGGGTGCAAGCGTGGGTTCAGGGTGTGCAGCACCCGGCCCGATCCGCTCACCCCGAAATACAACTCCAGGTGGCGGTAGCCGTTCCAGGCCAAGGTGGCAACACGGTCACCAAACGCCAAATCCAGGGTGCCCAGTGCATTGGCCACCTGGCGTGCGCGGCGCCCCACGTCTTTATAGGTATAGCGATGAATGTCGCCTTCTACCCGGCGGGAAACGATTTCTCCCTCACCGTGATGACGCTCCGCGAATTCAATCAACGAAGAAATCATTAACTGGTGGTTCTGCATTAAACCGAGCATGGGTGTGTCTCCTATTTTGTAGGCCGATAGTACCCCTTGTATGCCCCTGAAAATCCGCCCGCTTTGTCAATTGCGGGACAATTCACCCATGACATTTTTAGAACCTATCCCCGATATGTTTGAAGCCGGATTGCCCTGGTCTGCCGGCTTTGCGCGTCTGGGAAACGACTTCTTTGCGCCCTTGCAACCCACCCCGCTGCCAGCGCCGTACTGGGTGGGCCATAGTGCCAGAGTTGCAGACCTTTTGGGCCTGCCTGCCGGCTGGGCGCAGTCGCCGGACTGGTTGCAGGCCCTCACCGGTAACCGCAGCTTGGCGGGCACCGAATCCTTGGCGAGTGTTTACAGCGGCCACCAGTTTGGCCAATGGGCTGGGCAACTGGGCGATGGCCGCGCTATTTTGCTGGGCGAAACCGCAGGGCTTGAGGTGCAACTCAAGGGCGCTGGCCCCACGCCTTTTTCTCGTATGGGCGATGGCCGGGCCGTGCTGCGCAGCAGCATTCGCGAGTTTTTAGGCAGCGAAGCCATGCACGGCTTGGGCATAGCCACATCGCGGGCGCTGTGCGTGACGGGCTCAGACGCCCCCATACGCCGCGAGACGGTGGAAACCGCGGCGGTAGTCACCCGCGTAGCCCCCAGCTTTATCCGGTTTGGGCACTTTGAACACTTTTGCCACCACGGCCATCACGCGCAACTCAAGGTCTTGGCCGACTATGTGATTGACCGCTACTACCCCGAGTGCCGCCAGACCTCACGTTTTGGCGGCGATGCGTATGTGGCGTTGTTGGAAGCAGTCGCCCACCGCACTGCGCACATGGTGGCGCAGTGGCAGTCGGTAGGCTTTTGTCACGGCGTGATGAACACCGACAACATGAGCATCCTTGGGCTGACGATTGACTACGGCCCGTTCCAGTTCATGGACGCGTACGACCCCGGCCACATTTGCAACCACTCCGATAACCAAGGCCGCTACGCGTTTTACAAGCAGCCCAATGTGGCCTACTGGAACCTGTTTTGCCTGGGCCAGGCGCTGATGCCACTGATCGACGACCAAGAACAGGCCATTGCGGCGCTGGAAACCTTCAAAGTGGTGTATCCGGAGGCGTTTGAGGCGCGCATGGCCGCCAAGTTGGGGTTTGCCGGGCGCACAGACGCGCTCAAGCCGCTGATAGAAACTATTTTGAAGCTGCTGGCCACCGACCGCGTGGACTTCACCATTTTTTGGCGGCGACTGAGCCACTGGGCGGCTGAGTGCAATGTGCAAGACCACAGCGTGCGTGATTTGTTCATTAGCCGCGAGGGGATTGATGCGTGGTTGCTATCCTATTCAGAGCTGCTTACGCATAGTACACGGGGGCTGCAGGCCAATTTAATGCTTAAAACCAACCCCAAATACGTGCTGCGCAACCATGTGGGTGAAGCGGCAATCGTGGCCGCTAAAGCAAAAGATTTCAGCGAAGTGGCCCGCGTGCTGAAAGTTTTGGAGCGTCCGTACGACGAACACACTGACTGCGCCGATTTGGCAGACTTCCCGCCCGCGTGGGCATCGGACATCTCCATATCCTGCAGCTCATAACTTTTTTTGAAAAAGGCTAAACCCCATGACCGACCCCATCGCCAACCCGTCAAACTACCCCATCGTCAAAACTGATGCCGAATGGAAAGCCCTTCTCACTGAGAAAGGCGCAGAGTCTGCGGCCTTTCAAGTCACGCGCCACGCCGCCACCGAACGCCCTTTTAGCGGTAAGTACGAACGCCATTGGGCCGACGGCAGTTACCACTGCATGTGCTGCTCGGCCAAGCTGTTTGACTCCAACACCAAGTTCGACGCCCACTGCGGCTGGCCTAGCTTCTCGCTGGCCATTCCCGGTGCGATTACCGAAATCACCGACCGCAGCCATGGTATGAAGCGGGTCGAAACCGTGTGCAGCCAATGCGGCGCACACCTGGGCCATGTTTTTGAAGACGGCCCCACCGACACCGGTCTGCGCTATTGCATGAACTCGGCTTCGCTACACTTCACGCCTGAATGAAAACACTACTCGACTTCATCCCCATTGCCCTGTTTTTCGCGGCCTACAAGCTGCACGACCTGTTTGGTGTCGGCAAAGACGAGGCGATTTACTTTGCCACGCCGGTGCTGATGGCGGCTACCGTGGCACAAATGGCCGTTTTGTATTGGATAGACAAGAAACTCAGCACGCTGCAAAAAATCACCTTGGGCATGATTTTGGTGTTTGGCGGCATCACGCTTGCCTTGCATGACAAGCGCTTCATCATGTGGAAACCCACGGTGTTGTATGCGGGCATGTCCATCGCGTTGGCGGTGGCGGTGTGGGGCATGAGGCACAACTTTTTAAAGGCCATGCTGGGTAGCCAACTGGACTTGCCCGATCAGGTATGGCACAAGCTGAACATCGCATGGATCGGTTACACCGCTTTTATGGCTATCAGCAACGCGTATGTAGCGACCTACTACAGCGAAGACGCTTGGGCTAACTTCAAAATTTGGGGCTACGCGTTTCCTATTGTTTTTCTGATTTGTCAGGGCCTGTACATCTCGCCACACATCAAAGCCGATGTCGAGGAAGATGAAACCCCCAGCGACCAAGCCAAGCCATGAGCGTCGCCCCCACAGCACCCTTACTGCGAGAACGCCTGGCGCAGCGGCTGGCCCCAACCAAGCTTGAAGTGATCGACGAAAGCTACCAACATGCCGGCCACGTTGGTGCAAACGACAGCGGTGTTGGCACCCATTTTCGGGTGCGGATTGCTTCACATTTGTTTACTGATAAGAGCCGCGTGGCGCGTCATCGCCTTGTGTATGATGCGCTGCAAGATTTCATTGACCAAGGGCTGCATGCTCTGGCCATTGAGGCTGAAACACCGCCGCCTGGCACCCCTGTTTAGTATTTTTCTAATTGCAATCTCCTGAAGGAACCGGAATGAAGAAGCAAGTTATCACCGCGATCGCTGCAGCCTCTATGCTGCTGGCTTTTGCCCCTGCCGCAGTGGCCCAAAACATTGCCATCGTGAATGGCAAGGCCGTTGCCAAGTCGCGCGTAGACGCGCTGGCCCAGCAAATGGCGCGCTCAGGCCGCCCTATTCCGCCAGAAATGCAAGCCCAATTGAAAGACGAAGTTATTCTGCGCGAAGTTTTTATGCAAGAAGCCCAGTCCAAAGGTCTGGACGCAACAGATGACTACAAAAACCAAGTCGAATTGGCTCGCCAAGGCATCTTGATTCGCGAGCTGTTCTCCGAGTTCCAAAAAGCCAACCCGGTCACGGATGCCGACGTCAAAGCCGAATACGACAAGTTTGCCGCTGCCAACTCCGGCAAAGAGTACCGCGCTCGCCATATTTTGGTGGAGAAAGAAGACCAGGCCAAATCCTTGATTGCTCAACTCAAGAAAGGTGCCAAGTTTGAGGACTTGGCAAAGAAAAACTCCAAAGACCCAGGCTCTGGTGCCAACGGCGGCGACCTGGATTGGGCGCCTGCTGGCAACTATGTCAAAGAGTTCTCTGACGCAATGGTGGCGTTGTCTAAAGGCAAAGTGACTGACGCACCCGTCAAGAGCCAGTTCGGCTTCCACATCATTCGTCTGGACGACGTGCGTGACGCCCAATTACCTAAGTTTGACGACGTAAAACCGCAAATTTCGCAGCAATTGCAGCAAGCCAAAATGGCCAAATACCAGGAAGACCTGCGCGCCAAGGCCAAAATCGAGTAATCGCCCAGCACATTGATACAAAAACGCGGCCTCTGTGCCGCGTTTTTTTTCACAATTTACCCCACCCATTTGCGCGCATTGCGCCACAGTTGCATCCAAGGGCTGAATTCGCTCTTGTCCAGGTTGGTCCAGCTCATCTGCACGTTGCGGAACACGCGCTCGGGGTGCGGCATCATGGCAGTGAAGCGGCCGTCTGCGGTGGTGACCGCTGTCAGTCCGCCGGGGCTGCCGTTGGGGTTGAACGGGTAGGCCTCGGTAGCGGCGCCGCTGTTGTCCACATAGCGCATGGCGGCAATGGCCTTGTCGGCGTTGCCACGGTACTTGAAGTTGGCAAAGCCCTCCCCGTGCGCCACGGCGATCGGCAGGCGCATGCCCGCCAGGTCTTTAAAGAACAGACTGGGTGACTCCAGCACCTCCACCATGCTCAGGCGGGCCTCAAAACGCTCGCTCTGGTTGGTGGTAAAGCGCGGCCAGTCTTGTGCGCCGGGAATGATGTCGGCCAGCTCGGCAAACATTTGGCAGCCGTTGCACACACCCAAACCGAAGGTGTCAGCGCGGCCAAAGAAGGTTTTGAACTGATCGGCCAGCACGTCGTTGAAGGTGATGCTGCGGGCCCAGCCAATGCCAGCGCCCAAGGTGTCACCGTAGCTGAAGCCACCACAGGCCACCA
>JBEGPS010000025.1:0-3014 GCA_041181325.1 Pseudomonadota bacterium | reverse complement strand
TTCTTTGCCGCCCGCATGGACGTGACGCTGTTTGACGACGCGCTGCCAGGCCTGAAGTGGCTGGCGCAGCGCTACCCCATCGTGGGCTTAAGCAACGGCACGGCTGACGTGCACAAAATCGGCATTGGCGAATATTTTGTGGCCAGCATCAACGCGCAGGATGTGGGCGTGGGCAAGCCCGACCCGCGCATTTTTCAGGCCGCCGCCCAGCGCCTGGGCCTGCAGCCGCAGCAAATATTGCATGTGGGTGACGACGCCAATCTGGATGTCATCGGCGCGCTTAATGTAGGCATGCAAACAGCATGGGTTAACCGCGCAGACCACCTCTGGAGCCAGCCCCAAGAGCCGCACGCCACAGTTACCAGCATGCTGGAGCTGTGCGACTTGCTGGCGGCTGAATAGCGAACGCGCAGGGCACTAAATGTTGCTAGTGCGCCGGCTCCAGCGTGAGCGTGCTCTCGGTGTACTTGGCCACGTCTTTTTTGCTCAGGTACTGCGGCACATACATACCTTCGGCAAAACGCTCGGCCTGGTCTGCATAGTGCTTGTCAAACAGCACGCCACTTTGACCCACGGGGTTGATGCCCACGGCCTGTGAGGCATCAGCAAAATCGATCACACGCCGGGTAGACGGGCCATAGGTCACCGCCCACGGTGCGGGGCCAATTGGGGCCGACATATTGTTGGGCACCTCGCGGCCGCCAGCCACGGAGAAAGGGCCTACGTTGAATAGCTTGTCCAGCGGCTTTTGCTGGCCCAGCGGGTGGTTGTGGGTCAGTGTGTGCGACTTGCCCCAGGCCCAGTCCAACAGGCTGGTGCCGTACAGCCCGGACAAGTGCTTGTAGGTGTTGCTCCAGGCGATGCGGATGGTTTCGAAATGGTTTTCTTTGGCAGGCGTGTCCACGTTGTCCCACCATGGTGATTTAGGGTCTGCCACCAGCAAGGGCAAGGCGTGGTCCAGCGCACGGGTGCGCAGCAGGTTTTTAAACTGCACTTCGCCCAATTCGTCGGCAAATGCGGCTTTGGCCACCTCGTACAGCAGTTGGCTGAACATGGTGGCGGCAATGCTGTCCCGGGTGTAGGAGCCATCCCACTTTTTAAGAGGCTCCAGGAATGCTTTTTCATTCGGGTCGATGACTACTGCCTCCAGCACGGGCAGCAGGTCTTTCAAAATGCGCCTGTAATAGCCGTTGCTGGCGTCGAGTTGTAGCGCTTGTGCAGTGGCACTGTCCCACTTGATTTGCGGTTTGCTCAGCACTTCGTCCAGGCGCTGGCCCCGGTCGGGCGGGTTGTAGTAGCCAGGCACCGGCATACCGCTGGAAGGCTTGGGCTGGTGGTTGGCTGACATGACGTAGCCGCGCGCCGGGTTCTCTTCCTGCGGGTTGTAGTTAAAGGCATAAAAGCCAGGCTTCACGGCCTCGCCCTTGCCCGCGTCCAGCACAAAGGTGGAGTTCACGCCCTCGGGGCGCTGCGGCAGCTTGGCGGCAGCCCACCAGCCGATGTCGCCCTCAGCGTTAGCCCACACCACATTCAAGCCTGGGGAGTGAATTTTGCTGGCCGCTATGCGGGCCTTTTTCAGCGTGTTGGCGCGGTTAAGTTCGTAAAAGGCGTCCAACACCGGGTTTTCGGTTTGCAGAAAAGCCCACCACATCGACACCGGCGTGCGGCCAAAGTTTTCTTTGAATGCGTCGGTAATGATGGGGCCGTGGGGCGACTGGCGCAGCTTCAAAAAGACGGGGTCTTGGCCTTTAACGGCAATGGTTTCCGTGCGAGTGGTCAGGTTCACCCAGGCGTCTTCGAACCACACCTGGTTGGCGTTCTCAGGGTTCACTTTTTCGGCGATCAGGTCGACATCGTCGTTTTGGAACATGGTCAGGCTCCAGCCAAACTGCATGTTGTGGCCCAGCAGCGCCACGGGGTTCAGGGCCTGGTGGTGGCCATACAGCTCAAAGCCGGGCGCGCTCAGGTGCGCCTCATACCAGACCGATGGGGCTGAGTACGCAATATGCGGGTCACCCGCCAGCAGCGGCTTGCCACTGACCGTGCGTTTGCCGGAAATAGCCCAAGCGTTGCTGCCCTCAAATTCGGGCACGCCTACGGCGTCCACAGCATCCTGGCTGATACGGGCCAGTTGGCCCAGGCCTTGCAAATCGCGGTCGGACAAAAAAGGAGAAGTAGAAGCGGGGGAAGCAGAAGCAGTCAGCACGCCTTCGGGGTGCCAATCGATGTCAAACGCGCGCAAATAGGCCACGCCCAGTTTGTCGCGAATAAAAGTCATCACTGGTTCGGTTTTGAACGCCGCGGCAAAGCTGTAGGCCAGGTAGCCCGACACGGCAACCGTGTCCTCAGGCGTAAAGGGCCGCTTGGGAATGTGCAGGATGTCAAATTCCATGGGCGCTTTGTGCGTGGCCTGGTATTGGTTGATGCCATCCAGGTAGGCCACTAGCGCTTTGCTGCCGGGGGTGCTCATGTCCATTTTGGCCACGTATTGCTCGGCATGGGCCCGAATGCCCAGCGTGCGAAACAGCTTGTCAGTGTCCAGCAGCTTGGGGCCCAATATTTCGGCCAACTCGCCTTTGGCCAAGCGGCGCACCATTTCCATTTGGAACAGGCGGTCTTGCGCATGTACGTAGCCCAATGCGCGGTATAGATCAGCCTCATTTTCGGCGCGAATATGGGGCACGCCACGCTCGTCAAACTGTACGCTCACCGGCGCTTTGAGATTGCTGAGCTCCACCGAGCCGCTTCGCATGGGCTGCTTTTTATAGACATACCAGCCGCCAGCCGCCAGCACCGCCACCAGGAGCGCGCCCAGGAGGACAGCGGTAAATTTAAAAAAAGTTTTCATAGTGTGTTTCCCGCAGCCCAGCCGTTGCGCACCGCACCCTCCAGTGTGGCGGGGTAGGGGCCTACGATGTAGTCGCCACAGGCCAGCAGGCCGGGGGCGATGTGCATGGGCGGGCGCACCAGTGCGGGCGTGCAGGCAAAGGTGGCGCGCTTTTCCACCACGGTTT
>JBEGPS010000024.1:0-6953 GCA_041181325.1 Pseudomonadota bacterium | reverse complement strand
GGCTACGGGCTTCAAGGCCGACTAGATTGGTATATTTACAGGCGGATTCAAGTACAAAAAGCCGTTAGCCCCCGCAAGGTATGCGTAAGCAGCTACTAAAAACGTAGCAATTTGCATTAAGCTTTGGGTATTTCCCGTGGCTTGCCGCTATCGTCAATGGCCACATAGGTCACAGTCGCTTCGGTGACCTTGGCGTATTTGCCCTGTGCACGGTAGGTCTCGGCGTACACCGACACTTCTACGGTGATGGACGTGCGCCCGATGCGGATGACCTTGGAGAAAAAGCTCAAGATATCGCCCACGCGCACGGGTTGCTTGAACACAAATTCTTTTACCGCCACCGTGGCCATGCGGCCCTGGGTGTAACGCGCGGGGATCACCGAGCCGGCCAAGTCCACCTGGGCCATGACCCAGCCGCCGAAGATGTCGCCATTGGCGTTGCAGTCGGCGGGCATGGGGATGACCTTCATCACCAGCTCCTCATCGTTGGGCAAAGAGACATTTTCGGGGCTGGTGTTTGTAGACATGGGCACAATCCTTGGTTATCAACTACCAGAATTGTCGCCCATGCGCCCCTCAGGCCACCCAGTCTCTGCTTCCGCCCAAAACGCCGCCCCAGTTTCCAGCACGCACCAACCCCCGAGCAAGACCGATTGGCAGACCCTGCAGCGTCTTTTTCCGTACCTGTGGATTTACAAATGGCGGGTGATGGCAGCGCTGGCCTTCATGATTGGGGCCAAGCTGGCCAACGTGGGCGTGCCGCTGTTGCTGAAAAACCTGGTTGACGCAATGACCATCAAGCCCGGTGATACCGTGGCACTCGTGGTGGTGCCGATGGCGCTGCTGATCGGCTACGGCGCGCTGCGGCTGTCCACCTCGCTGTTCACTGAATTGCGCGAATTGGTGTTTGCCAAAGCCACCGAAGGCGCGGCCCGCAGCATCAGCCTGCAGGTGTTTCGCCATTTGCATGCCATGAGCTTGCGCTTCCACCTGGAGCGCCAGACCGGCGGCATGACGCGCGATATTGAGCGCGGCACGCGGGGCGTGCATTCGCTCATCAGTTATTCGCTCTACAGCATCATTCCTACGCTGATTGAGGTGACGCTGGTGCTCACGCTGCTGGCGGTCAAGTTTGATATCTGGTTTGCCTGGATCACCATCATTGCGCTAGTGTTCTACATCACCTTCACCATCACGGTGACCGAGTGGCGCACGCAGTTTCGCAAGAAGATGAACGAGATGGACAGCACGGCCCACAGCCGCGCCATCGATTCGCTGCTGAACTACGAAACCGTGAAGTACTTCAACAACGAAGAGTTTGAAGCCAAGCGCTACGACGAAAATCTGGAGCGCTACCGCCGCGCCGCCGTTAAGAGCCAGACCACGCTGAGTCTGCTCAACACCGGTCAGCAGCTCATCATCGCCGTGGGGCTGGTGGCTATGTTA
Organism: Pseudomonadota bacterium; assembly: GCA_041181325.1. Taxonomy (GTDB): domain Bacteria; phylum Pseudomonadota; class Gammaproteobacteria; order Burkholderiales; family Burkholderiaceae_C; genus Allorhodoferax. Next base: position 5,507 of record JBEGPS010000024.1, on the reverse strand, counting down.
TGGCGTGCCACCCAGGGCGTGGTGGATGGCCGCATGACGCTGGGTGATTTGGTGATGGTGAACGCCTTCATGATCCAACTCTACATCCCGCTGAACTTCCTGGGCGTGATCTACCGCGAGATCAAACAGAGCCTGACCGATCTGGAAAAAATGTTCACGCTGATGGAGCGCGAGCGCGAGATTGCCGATGTGCCCGGAGCGCAAACCTTGCAACTGGCCACCAACGGTGCAGACGCCGCTGTGCGCTTTGAAGACGTTACCTTTAGCTACGACCCTGCAGGCAGCGCAGCCGCCAAAGGCACCACGGCGCGCACCATATTGCACGGCATCAGCTTTGAGATTCCTGCCGGCAAAACCGTGGCGGTGGTTGGGCCCAGCGGCTCCGGCAAGTCCACGTTGGCGCGCTTGCTGTTTCGCTTTTATGACGTGCAGCAGGGTCGCATCACCATCGCCGGGCAGGACATCAAGCAGGTGACCCAGGCCAGCGTGCGCCAGTCCATCGGCATCGTGCCGCAAGACACCGTGCTGTTTAACGACACGGTGGAATACAACATTGCCTACGGCCGCCCCGGAGCCAACCGAGCAGAGGTGGAGGTCGCAGCCAAGGCCGCGCATATCCATGCCTTTATTGCCGCTGCGCCCAAGGGCTATGACACCATGGTGGGCGAGCGCGGGCTGAAACTCTCAGGCGGAGAGAAGCAGCGCGTGGCCATTGCCCGCACGCTCCTGAAGAACCCACCGGTGATGATTTTTGACGAAGCCACCAGCGCGCTGGACAGTGCCAACGAGCGTGCAATTCAGGCCGAGCTTGCCGGCGTGTCGCAAAACAAAACCACGCTGGTGATTGCCCACCGACTCTCCACGGTGGTGGATGCGCACGAAATTTTGGTGATGGACGCAGGCCGCATCATCGAGCGGGGTACCCACAGCGCGCTGCTGGCAGTCAACGGGCGCTATGCGCAAATGTGGGCGTTGCAGCAAAGCGCTGAATAAGAGAACCAAAACAAAGGAGCAAGTGCCGTGTCGACACAGCAATCCACCATGGACTACCTGCTGGACCAGTTGCGCCACGCGGGGCCGGTGTCTTGCCGCAAAATGTTTGGTGAGTACTGCCTGTACTACGACGGATATCCCGTAGGACTGGTGTGTGACGACCAGCTTTTCTTGAAGCCTACCGAACAGGGCCGTGCCTTGCTGCACGAGGTGCGGGAAGGTGCGCCGTTCCCCGGTGCCAAGCCGCACTTGCTGATTGACGCCGATAGTTGGGAAGACGCGCAAGCCCTCAGCCTGCTGGTGCGCACCACGGCGTTGGCTTTGCCCGTGCGGCTGCCCAAGCCGAAATCCAAGCCAGTAATACCGGCCGGGAAGATGCTGATTTCTGCCAAGAAAATCGGCAGTATCGGGGACCTGCCGAATCTGGGTTCCAAATCTGTGGCGGTATTGGCGCAGGCGGGCATCAAAACCGTGGCCCAATTGCGTAAGCGTGGAGCGGTTGCCGCCTATGCTGTGGCAAAAAGACAATCGCCCCGAGTTAGTCTGAATTTGCTTTGGGCACTGGAAGGTGCTTTGACGGGCATCACCTGGCAGGAGGTGGCAAATGTGCACCGCACCAGCCTGCTGCTGGCGCTAGAACAATGGGAGTCGGGTCACCCGGATTAATCAGGTTTATGGAATTTTTCATCTTTTTTGCCTTCGGATTTGCCTTCCACATACTGAAGACGCGTGAACAAAAGCGCCGTATCACCTTGCTAGCCAGCCACCTGGGCAAGTTTGAAATTGAAAAGCTCATGGAAGGGCTGGTCAGTGGCTACATGCGCGCGCTGGGTGAGGTCAGCCCTGAGCGGCAGGCGCAGGTGTTTGCCTACCTAGAGGCCCAAGAAGCGCAACTGAGCGAGCAAGTGCAGCAGTTCAGCATCGGGTTTGCCGAGGTGTGGGGCGACAGTGCTTTGTCCAGCACCTTGCCGTTGGCGTTCCCGTGGGCCGATAAGTTGTTTCCCAAAGCCACGTTCGACGTGCGCAAGGCATTCCAAATCCACGCACTTGGCATTGCCGATACAGTGCGCAACAGCCAACAAGCGCAGCCCAAAGACCGCGCCTACATGCTGACTGCTGAAATCATGCTGATGCAGCACACCTGCCACTGGTTTTGTCGTTCCAAAACGGTCGCGTCTGCCAGGCTGTTGGCGCGGCACCAAACTCGGTACGAGCAGGTGCTATCCGGCGTGTCTGCATCCACCCGGCAAGGCTTTGCCAAGTTGTTGACGCCTGTAGCTTAAGGATAATCGGGGCATGGAAACCAAATGGCTTGAAGATTTTGTATCGCTGGCGGAAACCCGCAGTTTCAGCCGCTCCGCGCAGCTGCGCCACGTTACACAACCCGCGTTCTCGCGCCGCATCCAGTCGCTGGAGGCGTGGGCCGGTACCGACCTGGTGGACCGCAGCTCCTATCCCACGCGGCTCACGCCGGCTGGCGAAACGCTGTACGACCAGTCGCTGGAAGTGTTGCAGGCGCTGCAAACCACCCGTGCCATGTTGCGCGGGCACAGCTCGGCCGGGCAAGATTTCGTGGAGTTCGCGGTGCCGCACACGCTGGCGTTTACCTTCTTCCCCGCTTGGGTGTCTGAACTGCGTGAGAAGTTTGGCCCCATCAAAAGCCGCCTGATTGCCTTGAACGTGCACGACGCGGTGATGCGCTTGGTCGAAGGCAGCTGCGACTTGTTGATTGCCTACCACCACCCCTCGCAGCCCTACCAACTCGATGCCGATCGTTACGAGATGGTGAGCCTGGGCGAAGAGGTGGTGGCCCCATATGTCAAACCCGATGCCAACGGTGCGCCCATGTTCATGTTGCCCGGCAAACCGGGCCAGCCCTTGCCGTATCTGGGTTATGCGCCCGGTGCCTATTTGGGGCAGATGGTGGAGCTGATTTTGAAGCAAGCCTCTGCTGCCATCCACTTCGAGCGGGTGTATGAAACCGATATGGCCGAGGGCCTGAAAGCCATGGCACTGGAAGGCCATGGCGTGGCCTTTTTGCCTTTTAGTGCGGTAAAGAAAGACCTGCGCGCCAAGAAGCTGGTGAGTGCGCTGCCCGTGGGTATGAATGATCTAAAAATTACCATGGAGGTGCGCGCCTACCGCGAGCGCCCCTCTGGCAAAGAAGCGGGCCGCACGCTCTCAGGCGCGCAACGTGCTTCTGCCGCGCCACAACCCAAAGGCACTACCCAGGCGCTGTGGGACTACCTGGTGGCGCAGGCCGCATTGGTCAGTAGCGCCAAGTAAAACCCTTGCTAGAACAACGCACCCATTTTTAATTTGTATTGGCCATGACCCAAACCTTCGCCCAATCTCTCATCCAATCTCTCACTATCACCCGCCCCGACGACTGGCATCTGCATGTGCGCGATGGCGACGCTCTCAACACCGTGGTGCCACACACCGCCGCCCAGTTTGGGCGCGCCATCATCATGCCCAACCTGCGTCCGCCAGTGACCACCGCCGCGCAAGCACTGGCCTACAAAGCGCGGATTCAGGCCGCAGTGCCCGCCGGAGTGAGTTTTGAGCCGCTGATGACGCTGTACCTCACCGACAACCTGCCTGCCGATGAAATTGCGCGTGCCAGAGATGCGGGTGTGGTGGCCGCCAAACTCTATCCCGCCGGTGCCACCACCAACAGCGATGCCGGTGTGACCGATATGCGCAAGACCTACAAAACGCTGGAAGCCATGCAAAAGGCAGGCATATTGTTATTGGTGCACGGTGAAGTCACCAGCAGTGACATCGACCTGTTTGACCGCGAAGCCGTGTTCATCGACACCCAGCTCATCCCACTGCGCAAAGATTTTCCTGAGCTGAAGATTGTCTTCGAGCACATCACCACGCTAGAGGCGGCGCAGTATGTGGCCGACGCGGACCGCTTTACTGCGGCCAGCATCACCGCGCACCACTTGCTTTACAACCGTAACGCCATCTTCACCGGCGGTATCCGCCCGCATTACTACTGCCTGCCTGTGTTGAAGCGCGAAACGCATCGGCAGGCCTTGGTGCAAGCGGCCACCAGCGGCTCGGCCAAGTTCTTTTTAGGCACCGACAGCGCACCCCACCCCGCGCACCTGAAAGAACATGCCAGTGGTTGCGCAGGCTGCTACACGGCGCACGCGGCCATGGAGCTGTACGCCCAGGCCTTTGATGCGGTGGGCGCGCTGGACAAGCTGGAAGGCTTTGCCTCGTTTTACGGTGCCGACTTTTACAGCCTGCCGCGCAACAGCGGCACCATCACCCTGAAGCGCGAAAGCTGGACGCCGCCCGAGAGCTTTGCGTTTGGTGAGGCAACCTTGAAACCCTTGGCGACTGGCGAAGCGTTGCAGTGGCGTTTGGTCTAGAGGCCATTGATTGGGCAGCGCCCTGGCTGGCGCATTTGCGTAGCGTGGGTCAGCGGCTGGGTAGTCAGGTGGTCGATGCGGCAGGTGGCGTGTCCGTCAGTACCGTGCTGAACGCAGCCGCAGCCGCAGCCGTATCGCCCGAGCACCCGTCCCCAGTGCACTTTGTTCCCCAGGCCGAGCTGCCCGCTGGCACCGCCTACGAGCAATACATCTTCGACACCGGTCGCGTACCCACACGCGACGGTCTGCACGACTTTTTCAACGGCCTGTGCTGGCTGCACTTTCCGCACACCAAAGCCAAGCTCAACCAGCTGCAGGCGGCACAGATTGCCCAGACCGGTATTCAGCCCGTGCGCGGCCCGGCGCGGGATGCGCTGACCGTATTTGACGAAAACGCCGCCTTCTTTCAGGGGCCGGATGCGCTGTGGGCTGCTTTGGTGGCCAAAGACTGGCAAGCAGTGTTTGGCACACTGCGCCCACTGTGGCAAGAGTCCACGCTAGTGCTGTTTGGCCACGCACTGATGGAAAAGCTGGTTTACCCACGAAAACCCATCACAGCCCACGTGTTCCGTGCGCAGGCAGCTACACATTTGATAGCGGATATGGATGTTTGGTTGGCCCAAACCTTGTCTGCACCCATGCTGGCGGCCAAGCCGTTTGCCCACCTGCCCGTGCTGGGCGTGCCAGGCTGGTGGCCGGCCAATGAAGACGCCGCTTTTTATGCCGACGCCAGCGTGTTCAGAGCCCCCAATTTTTCTGGGTCCAATGGCCTAAAAACTTGAAATTACTGCGGCTGCCCTTACCATCCGAGCGTACGGCTGCTGAACAGCCGGTTCAGAAAGAAACCATGAAACGCATTATTTTGTTTGTCCTGACCAACGTCATGGTCGTCGTTGTGCTTGGCATCGTGGCCAGCCTGCTGGGGGTGAACCGATTTTTAACCTCCAACGGCCTGAATCTGGGCGCACTGCTGGGCTTTGCGTTGATCATGGGTTTTGGCGGGGCCATCATCTCTTTGCTGATCAGCAAGCCCATGGCCAAGTGGACTTCTGGCGTGCGGGTGATTGAGCAACCCCAAAACGCCGACGAGGCCTGGATCGTGGACACCGTGCGCAAGTTTGCTGACAA
>JBEGPS010000023.1:0-2697 GCA_041181325.1 Pseudomonadota bacterium | reverse complement strand
GCCCATGTGGTCACGCTGTATGCCAGCCACGACGATGCACTGGGCGCACTGCGCGAGCATGCGCTGGCGACTGAGGACGACGCAAAAGTTGGAGTTGCGCAGCTGCATTTGGACACGCGCTTTTGCGGCAGCGTAGATGCCATTCGCGCCCTGAACGAAGGGCGCTGCGTGATGGCAGGTTTTCATACGCTGCAGCACCCGGCACCGGGCTCGTTGGCAGAACTTACCTACAAGCCGCTGTTGCAACCCGGTCTGCACAAAATTATTGGTTTTGCCCAGCGCACCCAGGGGCTGATGGTGGCCAAGGGCAACCCCCTGGGCTTGCAGTCGCTGCAAGACATTGCCCGCACCAGCGCCCGCTTTATAAACCGGACCCGAGGCACGGGCACCCGCGTGGTGCTGGATGAACTACTGGCGCAGGCAGGTATCGCCCCAGCCAGTATTCAGGGCTACGACACAGTGGAGCAGTCCCACACCGCGGCAGCGCTGGCGGTGAGCTCAGGCTCGACCGACGCGGCCTTGGGCATTGCCATTGCTGCGCAGGCCCAGGGGCTGGACTTTGTGCCGCTGGTGCAAGAAAACTACCACCTGGTGTGCCTGAAATCGGCATTACAAGAGCCTGCAATTGAGTCGCTGCTTGCCCTGCTGCAAAGTCCAACTTGGCAAGCAAGGCTGGCCGCCTTGCCGGGGTACACCCCGGCCCGCTCGGGGGAGGTGCTCTCCTTGCGCGAAGTGCTGTCGTGGTGGAGCTTCGCAAAGGCAAAGTCTGGCAAGCTCTCAATGCCTTAGCAAACAAAAGCAGGCATGCGCTACTGGGGAACTAAACCAGCGGCCTTGACCAGTTCAGCGTGTACCTTGATATCTTTCGCAATGAGACGCTGGACATCCTCAGGCGTGCTGGTGGAAACTTCAATGCCGCTTTCGGCCAATTTGGCTTTTTGCTCCGAATCAAACGCGGCTTGAACCGCGCGATTGAGTTGGTCAATGATCGGACGGGGCGTCTTGGCCGGTGCCAACAAGGCCATCCATGCTGAGAGATTCATGTCTGCGATGCCGCTTTCCGCCATCGTTGGCACTTGTGGAAAAACCGGCGAACGCGTTGGGCTCATCACACCCAAAGCATGCAACTTTCCGGACTGGACATGGGGCACTGCCTCCGGCATGACCGCAAACATAACGTCCACGGTGCCTGCAATAGTGTCGTTAATGGCCAATGCGCCACCGCGGTAAGGGACGTGCAGCATTTTCGTATTCGTCCGGGCTTCAAACAAGAGTCCTCCGAGATGCTGAGGACTTCCATCGCCGGACGAGGCATAGGTAATTTTCCCTGGCTCTGCCTTGGCAGCGGCCAGTAGCGCCGCAACTGTAGGGTACTTCTGCTTGTCTTTAACGATAAGAACCATGGGTTGATTAACCAGACGCGAGATTGGCATGAAATCCGTTTCTGGGTCGTAAGGCAAGGTCTTGAAAACACTCTTGTTAGTCGTCAGAAATGAGGCAGGAGAAACAGTCAATGTGTAGCCGTCCGCAGGTGCTTTTGCAACAAACGGCATGCCAATCTGACCCGAGCCACCAGCTCGGTTATCGATCACAAACGGTTGTCCCAGAGCCGCACTGAGCTTCTGACCCAATGCGCGGGCAATCATGTCAACACTTCCACCCGCTGGTAAAGCGACGACCAGCTTCACTGGCTGGTCGGGGTATTTAGTCTGCGCTTGTGCCTGAGCACAGACAGCCATTGCACCAAATGCGAAAGTCAAAAACAATGGAATACGTCGAGTGAACATACGTGGTTCTCCTGTGTGAATATGGGTTGAAACTTGCGTGGTACAAGCCGAATTCGTATGACGATGAGCAGGCTAGTACTTGCTAAGAAGCAATATATGTGCCGCGCACAAAATGACGTCACAGACCCAATTCTTATCGCGGTGGAGTTTTGCCGAAGTCCAAGATCAGCAACACCAGCACCAAAAAACAGGACGACTTAAAAGTCCATCGGCAGAGGTGTTGGTAGCTTGTCGTCCAGGTACAGGCTGTACTCGTCCCACACGCCTTCACCGTACTGCTTGTCGCAAAGGGCTTCAATGTGGTCCAGCGTGATGAACATGGTGCTGAACATCACGTCGTAGTAAAACGGCTGCTCTGTACCCGCCACGTCGTCCACCTCGTAGTGGTAGCCATGCACCCACACACGGCGCCCGGCGTACTTTTGTTCAAACGCAGCTTTGCGTTTTTGGTATTCAGCTTCTTCGTATTCGTCGTCTGTCATGCGGCGCAGGTGGTAGGCGTTGCCGTGCAGGGGGTGCAGCGGGTCCAACTGCACATCAATCATTTGCCATTCGGTGGTAATTTGATTGGCCACATGGATGAGTTGCTCGGGGGTAATATCCCCTTCCCAATGCACCACATCAATGCAACGGGATGCGCCGACTTCGCCATCCCAAAGGCTTGCGCTGTGCTTCATGGTTTTTGCATTCATGTGAGGTTCCTGTTGTTGTTACGCCCTGCCAGTCTAACAAGCTACGCAACAGCAAGGCGTGTAGCCACCAGTGCCGGAATGCGGCAGGGTCGCAGGCTGCTGGCATTCACGCAGCCCACACGGACCGTGCCCTGCGCCAGCAACACATCGCCACGCCAGGCTTGTTGTTCCAACGCAATGGAGGCTTTGCCCACTTCCAGCACCTTCACGGTCACCGT
>JBEGPS010000022.1:0-8647 GCA_041181325.1 Pseudomonadota bacterium | reverse complement strand
TGATTGGCTTGGAACACAGTTACGGCTGCGGCGTAGCGATTGACGCGCCCGACGCCATCATCCCCATCCGCACGCTGCGCAACATCTCCAAGAACCCCAACTTTGGCGGCGAAGTGATGGTAGTGAGCCTGGGCTGCGAAAAGCTGCAACCAGATCGCCTGTTCCCGGCTGGCAGTATTGCTATACAAACGATAGCTGCTTACGCAAATGGTACGAGCGCTGCAGGTCCATTTGATTCAAAATTGGATGCAAAAACCGAACCTGCACTCGATGTGGTGTGCCTGCAAGCCGAAAAGCACGTGGGCTTCATGTCCATGATCGACTCGGTGCTGGCCAGCGCCGTGCCGCACCTGGAGCGGCTCAATGCCCGCCGCCGCGAAACCATACCCGCCAGCGAGCTGGTGGTGGGCGTGCAGTGCGGCGGCAGCGATGCGTTCTCGGGCGTGACCGCCAACCCGGCAGTGGGCTTTTGCACCGACCTGCTGGTGCGCGCCGGTGCCACCGTGATGTTTTCCGAGACCACCGAGGTGCGGGACGCTATCGAACAAATGACGGCCCGTGCCACCACGCCCGCAGTAGCCGACGCCATGGCGCGCGAAATGGCCTGGTACGACGCCTACCTGGGTCGCGGCCAAGCCGACCGCAGTGCAAACACCACGCCCGGCAACAAGGCCGGTGGCCTGTCCAATATTGTTGAAAAAGCCATGGGCTCCATCATCAAGTCCGGCACCGCGCCCATCAGCGGCGTGCTGTCGCCGGGCGAGAAGGCGCAGACCAAAGGCCTAATTTACGCTGCCACCCCGGCCAGCGATTTCATCTGCGGCACGCTGCAGCTGGCTGCCGGCATGAACCTGCATGTCTTCACCACTGGCCGCGGCACGCCGTATGGCCTGGCCGAGGTGCCTGTGATCAAAGTGGCCACACGCACCGACCTGGCCCGCCGCTGGCACGACCTGATGGACGTGAACGCAGGCACCATTGCCGATGGCGACGCCAGCATTGCCGATGTGGGCTGGGAACTCTTCCACCTGATGCTGGAAGTGGCCAGCGGACGAAAAAAAACCTGGGCTGAACACTGGAAGCTGCACAACGCGCTGGTGCTGTTCAACCCCGCCCCAATTACCTAATTCACCTGAACACTTGATTCAACCAAGGCATCTGTATGACCTACCCCACCCCTTACCGCCCCTTTCCCAACCAGTTCAAGCAAGACCTGCTCGCTGGCAAGCGTCTGATTGGCTGCTGGGCCTCGCTGGCCAGCCCCATCACGGCCGAAGTGCTGGGCGTCGCCGGTTTTGACTGGATTTTGTTGGACGGCGAACATTCTCCTAACGACGTGATCACCTTTGTGCCCCAGCTCATGGCGCTCAAGGACAGCGTGAGCGCGCCCATCGTGCGCCCCACCAGCAACAACGAAATTGAAATCAAGCGTTTGCTGGATGCGGGCTTCTATAACTTTTTGGTGCCCTTTGTACAAAGCGCAGACGAAGCACGCAAAGCCGTTGCCGCGACCCGCTACCCACCCGAGGGCATGCGCGGTGTGTCCGTGTCTCAGCGTAGCAATCGCTACGGAACGGTAGCCAATTACTTTCAGGAAGCCAATCAGCATATGTGTGTGGCGGTGCAGATTGAAAGCCGCGAAGCGGTGGCGGCCACATCCGAAATCGCTGCCGTGCCGGGCGTGGATTGCATCTTTGTCGGCCCGTCCGATTTGGCTGCGGGCTACGGCCACTTGGGCAACTCCAACCACCCCGAAGTGCAGGAAGCCATTGCCAGCGTATTTGCCCAGGCCAAGGCACAAGGCAAGCCCACCGGCATCCTGGCCCCGGTGGAGGCCGATGCACGTCGCTACATGGAAATGGGGGCGACCTTTATTGGCGTCGGCAGCGATCTGGGGGTGTTTCGTAACGCTACGCAGGCTCTGCGGGACCGGTACGCACTATGACTACTCTTGGATTTATCGGACTCGGCATCATGGGCGCGCCTATGGCAGGCCACCTCATTGCTGCGGGCCACACCGTTTACCTGAACACCCGCAGCGCAGTGCCTGCTGCGCTGCTCGATGCGGGTGGAAAGGCCTGCGCCAGCGCGCAAGAAGTTGCGCAGAAGGCCGACATCATTTTTCTGATGTTGCCCGATACACCGGATGTGGAAGCCGTGTTGTTTGGTGCACAGGGCGTTGCTGCAGGCTTAAGCGCTGGCAAGACCGTGGTGGACATGAGCTCCATCTCGCCCATGGAGACCAAAGCGTTTGCACAAAAAATCAACGCGCTGGGCTGCCAGTACATGGATGCGCCCGTGTCCGGTGGCGAGGTGGGTGCCAAGGCTGCCAGCCTGACCATCATGGTGGGTGCTGAAGATGCAACGTTCAATGCCGTGCTGCCGCTGCTGCAATTGATGGGCAAGAACATCACCTTGGTAGGCGGCAATGGCGATGGCCAGACCTGCAAGGTGGCGAATCAGATCATCGTGGCATTGAACATTGCGGCCGTGGGCGAAGCCCTGCTGTTTGCCAGCAAGGCGGGAGCCGACCCTGCAAAGGTGCGTCAGGCGCTGATGGGCGGGTTTGCCGCGTCACGCATTCTGGAAGTACATGGCGAGCGCATGGTCAAGCGAACTTTTAACCCCGGCTTTCGTATTGGCTTACACCAGAAGGATTTGAACTTGGCCTTGCAGGGTGCCAAGTCACTGGGTGTAGCGTTGCCGCAAACTGCGGGTGCTGCACAACTGATGCAGGTTTGCGCAGCCAACGGCATGGCCAATCTGGACCACTCCGCGCTGGTTTGCGCACTGGAGATCATGGCGAACCACGAGGTCGCTAAGGTCTAATTGATCTTTGCGCCAGCCTCAAACCACTGCTTGATCAGCGCCCGCTCGGCATCGGTGATCTGGGTGGCATTGTTCATGGGCATGGTTTTGGTGACCACGACCTGCTGGTACATCGCTTGCGCGTGCTGGGCTACGCCTTCGGGTGAATCCAGCCGCACATTTTTCATTTGCACCTGTTCACCGTGGCACATATAGCAGCGCTGGGCCAGCACGGGCTGTAGCGCTTTATAGTTAATAGTGGCTGTAGCCCCCGTTCCACCTGCGTAAACAGCTCCTGAATTCATAGCACTTTGGGTAGGCTTGAGCCAGACGATCGTAGCCAGCAACACCAACACACCCACGGCCGCGTAGGGCCAGGGGTGCGCATTGCGGCCCAGCTTGAAGCCGTGGCGCAACACAAAAAACTGGCGAATGGCAGCCCCTGCAAACATCATCAAAATCAGCACCGCCCAGTTTTGCGGATGGCTGTAGGTGAAGCTGTAATGGTTGCTCAGCATCGCAAATATCACCGGCAGCGTGAAGTAGGTGTTGTGGACACTGCGTTGCTTGCCGCGCTTGCCGTGGATGGGGTCCACCGGGCGGCCCGCCTTGATGTCGGCTACCACGGTGCGCTGGCCGGGAATGATCCATAAAAACACATTGGCGCTCATGCTGGTGGCGATCATCGCGCCCACCAACAGGAAGGCCGCACGGCCTGCAAACCAATGGCACGCCAGATAGGCCGCCATGCCGACCAGCACCGTCACCAGCGCGCCCACAATGGCGTCGCCATTTTTGTGCTTGCCAAAAATGCGGCAAATTCCGTCATAGGCCAACCAGAAGACCACCAGGAACGCCAAGGCGACCGTCACTGCCGCCGCAGGGCTCCAGTCCATCACCGATTTGTCAATCAGGTAAGTGCCAGCACTCCACAAGTACGACACGGTAAATAGCGAGAAACCGGTAAGCCAGGTGGTGTAGCTCTCCCAATAGAACCAATGCAAATGCGACGGCAGCTGCGGTGGTGCACCCGCGAACTTGACCGGATGGTAGAAACCACCGCCATGCACGGCCCACAGCTCACCGCTCACGCCCTGTTTCTTCAGGTCTTCATCCACCGGGGGCGTCAGGCTGCTGTCCAAAAACACGAAGTAAAACGATGAGCCGACCCAGGCAATGGCGGTGATGACGTGGACCCAGCGCAACAGCAAGTTGGCCCAGTCTAGAAAATAGCTTTCCATACAGTATGTTCTCCGTGCAATGACTCAAAGTGTATACAATTTTTTCACTGCCTGGAGACTTGCAAGAGTTGGGCCGCCACGCCGATGGCAATCACCTCGGGGCGTTTATCGGCAATACCGGGCACGCCAATCGGGCAGGTAATGTGGGCGATTTCTGCATTGGTAAAGCCACGGTGTTGCAGCCGCTGCCGAAAAGAAGCCCATTTGGTCTTGCTGCCAATCAAACCAATGTAGGGCAAGTCGCCCTGCGTGCGCTGGCGCACAAGGCATGCCGTCACGATGTCTAGATCTTCCGCATGGCTAAAGCTCATTACCAGCACGTGTGAGCCAGAGGCTAGGTCATTTACCGCGCGATCTACAGGCTCAGAGTGCTCACACTGCACGTTACCCGGCAGCGGCTGCGGAAATATTTCGTCGCGGCTATCAATCCAATGCACCACAAAAGGCAAATTACCGAGCACATCAATCAACGCATTCCCTACATGCCCACCGCCAAACAGCGCCACCGGTGTGTATGCAGAACGCAAGCGAATATTGAGGATCGGTATATCGGCTGCAGTCACCCGCTCGTAGCGCAAGTGCACCTCGCCACCACAGCACTGCCCCAAGCCTGGGCCCAGTGCACAGCGTTGCACCTCGTCGGTACTGGCCAACAAAGCACATTGGCGAGCATGGGCAATGGCATCGAATTCCAAATGACCACCGCCCACCGTGCCAACAATGCCATCAGCAAATACCGCCATCCAGGCGCCCACATCGCGTGGCACAGAACCGCGTGTGGACTGCACAGACACCAAAATGGCATCAGCTTGGGACAAGTGCGATACGAGTTGATCAAGGATTTTCACAAATAGATACCAAAATATGCGCCAACCGGCCCCAACTTTACGTCTAGTTAGGGCACAGTACAGATTGCGACAACACAACCAATAATAGGAGACTCGCTATGAGAAATTTCGCCCTCTGCACTGCGTGCAAGCAAACATTACGTTGGACTATTTTGGCGTGTATTGCCACTTTGTTTGCCGGTTGCGCTATCAGGCCACCCGAAGTTGCCCAGACTCCCGCACCGCCCAAGCCAGCGCCCCTGCCCCAAGTGCAGCCAAAGCCTTTGCCCCCTGCGATTGTGGACACAGGCAAAGTGTCGACGGCCATAACCCCAAGGGATTACCGTCGCGATGCTGCTCAGCACCTATACGCCGGCAATATGGAGCGGGTTTACTCTGGGAAAATGCCGCCCCAACTTTACGCAGTGGGCGTACTAGAGGTTGAAATTGACAAACGCGGTAACGTGACCGGCACCAGTTGGATGCGCCGCCCCAGCCATGCACCCGAGGTGGTGGCAGAGATAGAACAAGCGGTGCGCCGTGCATCCCCTTTTCCAGCCCCAGCGCGCATGGGCCGCGTAACTTATACCGACACGTGGCTATGGCACAAGAGTGGCCGTTTTCAATTAGACACACTGACCGAAGGCCAGTTGTAAAGAAAACCTCCAAGCTCCGCCGCTGCGCAGATCGCTCAAGAACCCCGGTAGGTGGAATAGCTCCACGGGCTGACCAGCAGCGGCACATGGTAGTGCTGCTCTACGTTGGCAACACCAAAGTCCAACGTCACTTGGTTTAAAAAGTTGGGCTCTGGCAACTCAACCCCACGGGCCTTGAAGTAGCCCGCCACATCAAAAACCAGCCGGTAAGTACCTACTGACAGACTGCTGTTGTCGTACAGCAAGCCATCAGGATTACGCCCATCTTGATTCAGAGTAAAACGCTTGACCAATGTAGCCTGGTCCGCTTGGGTAGTGTAGAGAGCAACGCCCATCCCTGCAGCGGGAGTGCCGTGCATGGTGTCTAGTACGTGAGTGCTCAATCCCATAGTGAATCCTTCCGTGTGGTCGTAAATATCACTAAAGTGTATACACTTTTTTTGAATGCAGCTATCATTCCCCCATGAGTTCCACAACGACTGGTTTCATTGTTGAGTCGCTTACACGCGCTGTGGTGGAGCACCGCCTGCAGCCTGGTGAAAAACTGGTGGAGCAAAAGCTGGCTGATCAATTTGGCGTTTCCCGCACTCTGATTCGCCAGGCACTTTTCAAACTGTCCCAAAACCGCCTCATCCGCATGGAACCCGCGCGCGGGGCTTTTGTTTCTGCACCATCCGTTGCAGAAGCGCGTCAGGTTTTTGCCGTTCGCCGCATGCTGGAGGCGGGCATGACACGCGAGTTTGTGCAAAATGCCACCGCAAGCCACATCAAAGCACTGAAGTTGCACATTGCACAAGAAAAGGCCGCCATACATCAGGGCGACATAGCTGTGCGCACTAGCCTGCTGGGCGACTTTCATGTGCGCATGGCACAACTCATGGGCAATGAAGTTCTGGCCAGCATGTTGTCGGACCTGATTTCACGCTGTGCGCTGATCACACTGATGTACCAATCGCCCTCTGACGCGGTGCACTCACACGAAGAACACAAAGTTATCGTTGACGCCATTCAGACGCGCAACGAGGCACTGGCGCTGCAACTCATGGACGCCCATCTGCGCCATGTGGAACAGGGCCTGACTCTGCACGAACTCACTGCAACAGCATGACCAACTACAACAGCGCAGCGCCTTACCCGCGCGACTTGGTGGGCTATGGCAAAAAACCGCCGCATGCCCTATGGCCAAACCAAGCACGCGTTGCCGTGCAGTTTGTATTGAATTACGAGGAGGGTGGTGAAAACAGCGTCCTGCATGGCGACGTCGGTTCGGAACAATTTTTATCAGAAATGTTCAACCCCGCAAGCTACCCCGAGCGCCATATCAGCATGGAAGGTATTTACGAATACGGCTCCCGCGCAGGGGTGTGGCGCATTCTGCGCGAGTTTGAGCAGCGTGGGTTACCGCTCACCGTATTTGGCGTGGGCATGGCGTTGGAGCGTCACCCCGAACTCACAGCCGCCTTTGTCAAACTCGGCCATGAGATTGCCTGCCACGGTTGGCGTTGGATTCATTACCAACACGTGGACGAGGCTACCGAGCGCGAACACATGCGCTTGGGCATGGATGCCATCACGCGGCTAACGGGTGAGCGGCCGCTGGGCTGGTACACCGGTCGCGACAGTCCCAATACCCGACGCTTGGTTGCCGACTATGGCGGATTTGAATATGACAGCGACTATTACGGGGAAGACTTGCCGTTTTGGATGCAGGTCAAAAAAACGGACGGCTCCATTGCGCCCCAACTCATCGTGCCCTACACCCTGGACTGCAATGACATGCGATTTGCATTGCCGCAGGGCTACTCACACGCCGATCCGTTTTACCAATACCTCAAAGACACTTTTGATGTGCTGTATGCCGAAGGCGACCCCAATGGGCTGAACCAGCCCGCCATGATGAGCATCGGCATGCATTGCCGTCTGCTGGGTCGCCCAGGTCGCATCACGGCATTGCAAAGATTTTTAGACCATATCGGTCAGCACGACCAGGTTTGGATTGCACGCCGCGTGGACATTGCACGCCATTGGAAAGTGACCCATCCCTACCAAGCAACGTAAGTTCGCACCAAAAACAGGCATTTATCTTGCTTTACTGAACCAAGCATCTGATTGAGTTAGTTATCCACCCACCAAAACCAAGGACAACCATGCAAAAACGCAATTTTCTAAAGGCAACAGCTTTCGCCATCACAACGTTGACTGCGGGCTTGGCCAGCGCGCAAGTCACACCCATGAAGTTTCAGCTCGACTGGCGTTTCGAGGGTCCATCGGCCCTGTTTTTAACCCCTGCAGCCCGCGGCTATTTCAAGGACGCGAAGTTAGATGTAACGATTGATGCTGGCAACGGCTCTGGCGGCACCGTGACCCGCGTGGCATCGGGCGCTTACGACATTGGCTTTGCCGATTTGGCCGCGCTGATGGAGTTTCATGCCAACAATCCAGACGCACCCAACAAGCCTGTCGCTGTGATGATGGTCTACAACGATACGCCTGCATCGGTAATGGCACTGAAAAAATCGGGCATCAAAACCCCTGCCGACCTGAGCAACAAGAAACTCGGCGCGCCTGTGTTCGACGCTGGTCGCCGTGCATTCCCCATTTTTGCCAAAGCTAACAACATTAGTGGTGTGCAGTGGACTGCCATGGACCCACCCCTGCGCGAGACCATGTTGGCACGTGGTGATGTGGACGCCATTACCGGTTTCACCTTCACCTCTTTGCTCAACCTGGAAGCCCGTGGCGTAAAAGCGGCTGACGTGGTGGTGCTGCCCTACCCTGACTTTGGTGTGAAGTTGTATGGCAACGCCATCATCGTTTCGCCAAAACTCATTAAAGAAAATCCTGCCGCCATCAAAGCCTTCCTGAGCGCCTTTGCAAAAGGTGCCAAAGAAGTCTTGGCCAACCCAGAAGCCGCCATTGCCGACGTGAAAGCGCGCGACGGCATCGTCAATACTGAACTGGAAACACGCCGCCTTAAGTTGGCTATCGATACTGTCATCAATAGCGCAAATGCCCGTGCCGAAGGGTTTGGACAAATTAACGGCCCCCGCCTGTCGTTGATGGCCAGCCAAGTGTCTGATGCGTTTAACACCAAAACCCGCGTCAACCCCGACAC
>JBEGPS010000021.1:0-4689 GCA_041181325.1 Pseudomonadota bacterium | reverse complement strand
GTCTGCGCAAGGCGGGTGGACAAGGTGCTCCACAGCACTTTCTTCTCGGCGTCGCCTATGCGGCTCCATTCGCGAATTTCGTCAATGGTACGAAAGCACCCCTCACACAAGCCGCTGCCCGTGTCCATACGGCACACCGACACGCACGGCGAAGGCACATTTTCGACCACAGCCCTCACGGAGACTGCGCGAGCAGCTAGCATTTTAATAGCGTTTTCACGTAGCAGAAGATCGTCTTTGCTGGCAGTCTCGGGCACTTCCACCACGTTGGCGACGGGCGCTCCCGTGAGGGTCACCAAGTCTTGCGGATGCAACTGAAACACGCCATGCGGGTGGCCCGCTGCCGCCCACACTTGCTCAAAACGGAACAAGTCGCTGTCGATCAAGGTCACGCCCGGCATGGCATGGGCCACGGGGCTCACACCACCGATAGAAAACCCGGTGCGCTCTTTGACGAACGCCGCATTGGCACGACCCAGCGGCCCGACCAGTGCGGCCACCTTGGCCTCGTCCACACGACGGTCGCCTGACGTAATGACCAACACCGCAGCGTCATCAGACAAGCGTTTAAAAATAATGCTCTTGGCAATTTGGCCCACGGCCACGCCCAGTGCATCAGCCGCCTGCTGGGCCGTGCGCGCAGCACCATCCAGCATCACCGGCGCATGCGGATGTTTTTTGTTTTGCAGGGCAGCGACTACGCGCTGCACGCCTTCGGGTAAGTCGCCCCCGCTCATGCTTGCGCTCTCTTGGTCAGCAATGCGTTGGCGGCTCGGGAATGCGGCTTGCGACCCAAAAAGTCGCTGATGAACTTGCCCGCGTCGATCAACTTGTCCAGGTCAATACCGGTCTCAATGCCCATGCCGTGCAGCATGTACACCACGTCCTCAGTGGCCACATTGCCGGTCGCGCCTTTGGCATACGGGCAGCCGCCCAACCCCGCAACCGAAGTATCGAAGTGCCAGATGCCCATCTCCAGCGTAGCCAGTGTGTTGGCCAGCGCCATGCCATAGGTGTCATGAAAATGGCCGGATACCTCATCAATGCCGTAATGCTTGAGCGTAGCCTCCAGCGCCCGCTGCACCTTCAGCGGCGTGCCCACGCCGATGGTGTCGGCCACGCCCACATGCTGCACGCCAATGTCATGCATTAGCCGCGCAACCAGTTCTACCCGCTCGGGCGCGATGTCGCCTTCATACGGGCAGCCCACAGCGCACGAAATGGCGCCGCGCACTGCAATGCCCTGCGCAACAGCTGCTTGCACCACCGAACGGAAGCGCTCAATGCTCTCGGCAATCGAACAATTAATGTTCTTCTGGCTGAACGCCTCGCTGGCCGCGCCAAACACCACGATCTCGTCGGGCTTGCTCAGTACCGCCGCCTCAAACCCCTGGAGGTTGGGCGTTAGCACCGAGTAGCGCACGTCCGTATGGCGCGCAATACCCGCCATGACCTCGGCGTTGTCCGCCATCTGCGGCACCCACTTCGGGCTCACAAAGCTGGTGACCTCAATTTCCTTGAGTCCTGCGTCTTGCAGGCGGTGCACTAACTCTACCTTGATGGCGGCTGGCACAGGCTCTTTTTCGTTTTGCAGGCCATCGCGCGGGCCCACTTCAACCAGTTTTACTTTGGACGGAATACTCATAAAAATCTCGCTCGACTCAAACCAACAGGGTACTTGCTTCAAATATTCGCAGTATCCCACTTAGCGCTGGTTGGGGCTGCTAAAGGTAGATGTACACACAAAGCGAAAGCCTGCAGACGTGCAAAGTCTGCAGGCTTTGGTTAGGGCCGTCATTGCTGCGTCCCTTGCTCTGTCCGGGTTAAAAGCCGCTACAACCCGCTTTTGGTTCCGGTCATCTCGACGTCCACACGGCGGTCTGGCTGAAGGCAAGCCACCAACTTTGGCATCTTGACACGGGCGCAGTCAGCAGGTTGGGTAACTGGCTCTGTTTCACCTTTACCGCTAGCGCTGATCCGATCGATTGGTAACTGCTTTTGAACCAGATAGCCCTTAACAGCCTCAGCACGCCGCTCAGACAGTTTCTGGTTATAGGCCGCATTGCCTATGCGGTCCGCATGCCCTACCAAAATCACTTTGTCATATTGCGCGCCGTTAAGCTGTTGGACCAAGTCATCCAGCATGCTTTTGCCCTCAGGCTTGATTACAGACTTGTCAAACGCAAACAGAGCATCGGCTGAAAAACTCACTTTGTCGGGCATGGGTTTGGGCATAGGCGCGGGCACCACTGCAACCGGTGCAGCAACAGCGGGAGGCGGGCTTGCTTGCGGCATGGGAGCAGCTGCAGCCACAGTACGCTTAATCACTGGGTCGCAAGGCTCGACAGCCAGCGCAGGTGTCCACTCACCCGTATGCCAACACTGGCCCGATACAGCACTGGTAATGATCCCCCCAGACCCGTCCACCCAGTAGCCCTGGTTCTTATAAGTTTGCGCGAACGCGGCGGGTGGTAGCAATGCGGCCATTGCCAATAAAGCAAGTGGCCATGGTTTTGAATGTTTCGTCATGTTTTGTCCTTGGTTGGGTCTTGTACGTCAACGGCACTAGATTAAATGTCGCCCATTGAAAGGTCTGTTCGTTGGCAAACCGACACAGCCGAGTGCTGGCCATAACCTCAAACCATCGCGATTCAACCAACACAAAGGAAACCCCATGAACATCCAACGCTACAACACCTTGGCTATCGCAATTTTCTGCTCTCTTGGTGCTTCTGCCATGGCGCAGAGCATGTCCAAAGCTGATTACAAACTCGGCAAAGACCGCATTTCTACCGAATACAAAACGGCCAAAGCCGCCTGCGGGTCGATGTCCGGCAACGCCAAAGACATTTGTGTAGTGGAAGCCAAAGGCAAGGAGAAAGTAGAACGCGCGGAGTTGGAAGTCAGCTACGCGCCGTCTGTGAAAACCCGCTACGAGGTGCGCATCGCGAATGCCGAATCCACCTACTCCACAGCCAAGGAAAAGTGTGACGACTTGGCCGGTAACCCTAAAGACGTCTGTGTAAAAGAAGCAAAAGCCGCGCAGGTGATTGCCAAGGCCGATGCCAAAGTACAAATGAAAACCACCGACGCGAATGCCAAGGCCAATGAAAAAAGCAGCGAAGCCCGAACTGAAGCCGCCACGGAAAACATGAGCACCGCCAAAGATGCGTCGCGGGACAAAATGGACGCCCAATACAAAGTCGCCAAAGAAAAATGCGATGCCATGTCTGGTGCCGCCAATGACACCTGCGTTGCGCAGGCCAAGGCACGCTACAAAAAGTAATAGCTCCACCCATTCCCACACCCCGCAAAGAAAGCCCACTATGTTCGAAAATAAACTCCCAGAGCAAGTACACACCATGACAGACATCGCAGCTGAATCGGCCCAAACGGCCATCAAATCAACCCAGCGACTCGCTAATGCGGCCTTGGACAAACTGTCAGACGCATCGCAGCAAGCCCGTGCAAGTGCGATCCATGCGTCAGACACCACTGCGCAGTACATTCGCAACGACCCCATCAAAGCGGTACTGATTGCAGCCGCGGCAGGTGCCGCGACCGCAGTATTGATTTCTTTGGCCACGAGGCACCACCCACACCACTAAGCCATGCCCTCCACTTTGTTGCGAGTCATGGTCAAGCAACCCCATGTGTTGCTTGACCATGCACAGGCATACGCTGAACTATTCGAAACCGAGCTAGTCACCTTGGGTGCCGCCTATACACGCCGCATTTGCCTCAGTACAGTAATGCTGTGTTGTGCGGCCATTGGGCTCACATTGGTGGGGTTTGCGCTGATGCTTGTCATCATGCTTCCCACAGCCCAAGCCACTGCGCTGTGGGCTCTGGTTTTAATACCTTTAGCGCCTCTTGCCGCAGCACTTTGGTGCCTGATGGCTCTGCGTTCCTCCATTACAGTTCCATTCGAAATACTGCGTCGTCAATTCAGCGCAGATATTCATATGTTGCGCGGAGCTACACGCCCATGATCACTAAGGAAATGGCTGCAACTGAGAAAATGGCTGTGTCTCGCGAGGCCATTCGCAGACTCTTGTTGTCAGATCAGCCAACCAGTAGCGCGCCCCTCTTCCAAACAACGCGCGCCACTGCATTGGCGTTGTTGCAGCCAATCGCGCAAAGTAGGCCATTTACTTTGGTTGCAGGTGCATTTTTGATAGGCGGGTTGCTGGCCTACAACCAGTCCACCAGCCGAAAAGTTGTTCGTGCACTTGCAAAAGAACTGTTGCCCCGTTTGGCACCGATAGTGGTGGCTGCAGTTTCTAAGCCAGACTGGTCAGACATTGCTGAAATCATTTTGAACCAGGCTGGAAGATCAAAACAATAAGTTTCAGAGGCGGCCGGTCAAGAGCAAGATGATGATGATCAACACCACCAGCCCCAATCCGCCCGATGGGCCATAGCCCCAACCGCTGCTGTGCGGCCATGTCGGCAACACACCGATCAGCATAAATATCAAAATGATCAGCAGTATGGTTCCTAAGCTCATGATTTCTCTCCTTAAAAATAGAGTGCCGTCCATGGGACAAGCGCACCGCCTGCGTTTGTGACCCAGCACCCAGCTTAGACAACCGATCCACCTGCTTCTGTGTGATGGGGCACCATGAAATACAGGTGGCCCATCGCACTCGGTACACCACCGAACCGACCCACCTTTTGCTGCCCGGC
>JBEGPS010000020.1:0-3742 GCA_041181325.1 Pseudomonadota bacterium | reverse complement strand
CCCCCAAAGACCATGTCGATTTGGGTGAGCCTTTGGGCTTAGATTTTGAAATGGGCGTCAAACTCTCTGGTTCACGCTTTGCCGTGATGCAAGGTCAGATCGCCCGCTTGCACCGCGCTTTGGCGCAGTTCATGTTGGATGTGCAAACCCAAGAGCATGGCTACACCGAGTGCTACACACCCTACATCGTCAACGCCGACAGTTTGCGTGGCACGGGCCAGTTGCCCAAGTTTGAGGAAGATTTGTTTGCCGCCAAAAAAGGCGGTCAAGACGGCGACACCGATGGTCAAGCGCTTTACCTGATTCCCACCAGCGAAGTGCCTTTGACGAATTTTGTGCGCGACAAGGTGCTGGCTGAAAGCGAGTTGCCGTTCAAACTCACCGCGCACACGCCGTGTTTTCGCTCTGAAGCGGGCAGCCACGGCCGAGACACTCGCGGCATGATTCGCCAACACCAGTTTGACAAAGTCGAGATGGTGCAAATCGTGCATCCCGACCACAGCAATGCTGCCTTGGAAGAAATGACCGGCCACGCTGAAGCGATTTTGCAAAAGCTGGGTTTGCCTTACCGTGTGATGGCGCTGTGTACCGCCGACATGGGTTTTGGTGCCGCGCGAACCCACGATTTGGAAGTGTGGTTGCCTGCACAAAACACTTACCGCGAAATCAGTTCATGCTCTAACTGCGAAACCTTTCAGTCGCGCCGTATGCAAGCACGTTTTAAAAACGCCCAAGGCAAAAACGAGTTGGTCCATACTTTGAACGGTTCTGGTTTGGCGGTGGGCCGTACCTTGGTCGCAGTGCTAGAAAACTACCAACAAGCTGATGGCAGTGTGCGAGTGCCTGAAGCGCTTCTTCCCTATATGGGCCATATTCAAATTCTCAAACCCTGAACACCCAAAGGACTTTCCATGCGCTTAATACCTGTTGTTGTCAGTACTGTGTTGCTCACGCTGGTGGCTTGCGCCAATATGCCCATGGGGGCAGGAAGAACGTCTTCCAGCGTGGATATGTCAGGGGCAGATTTGCTGGGGCAAACCCAGTTGCCGCCAGGCGCTCGCATCTTGCATGAGCAGTCCTTGGTGATTGGTACCGGTGAAAACTGGGTAGGTCGTGTGGTGATGGACTCAGCCCGCGACACCACTTCTGCCTACAGCTATTTCTTGGAAAACTACCCCAGCCAAGGCTGGACTTTGTTGTCAGCCGTGCGAGCCAAGTCTAGCGTTTTGGTGTTTAACAAAGGCGAGCGCAATGCCACCATTGAAATCCAAGAAGGCAATCCCTTGGCAGGTGGTTCGGCTTTGGTGATTTTGACGCTGGCACCCCGCAGCGCCAATGTGGCGTCTCCTACCGCCGCAGTTAAAAAACCTGTGCCTGTAGAGGACGCGGTTCCTACGAAGCCTTGAAGCCTTAAAATTTCAGTTCTATCGACAGTCAGGAAAGATGGCAGAGTGGTCGAATGCACCGGATTCGAAATCCGGCGTACAGGTTTACCTGTACCGAGGGTTCGAATCCCTCTCTTTCCGCCAAACCCTTTGCTGCTTCACGCGGTAGTCGCCATGAGTCCCAATTTGTACAAATCAAAATTGCCCGCATTGGGCAAGACGATAGCCATGTCACTGGTGCTCACGCCCAGCCACCTGGCCAGCTCTGCGCCCATTTGATCAATGGAGGTGGATGGCAACAAGCGGCCGCTGCCAACCTGCTGGCTGTGGGTAAGACCGATCTCCGGCGCTATGCCGTAAAACGTTTTGCCTTTGACCGCGCCACCCATGACCAAATGGTGGCTGCCCCAGCCGTGATCCGAGCCGTCACCATTAGACGCCAGGGTGCGTCCAAATTCCGATGCGGTGAAACTGGTCACCTGCTTGGAGAGACCCAGACCTACCATGGCATCATCAAACTCTTTGCTGGCTTGGCTAAGCTTTTGCAACAGCCCAGGGTGCTGGGCGGGTAGGTTGTCGTGTAGGTCAAAACCGCCCATGCCCACCAAGAACACCTGCCGCTTGACCCCCAGTGTCGCCCGCGCCTCAATGAGACGCGCCACCACTTTGAGCTGTGCAGATAGTGTGTTGCTGCTTGCCGTTGGAAACCAATTGTTCATGGCTGCGCCTGGTGTGGTGCCAATTGCCGCAACCAGGGTGTCGTAGGTGTCCAATGCCCGGCGGTTGATTTGGTTGTATTCGGCGGCCATTGTGGTGGTGGGGTTTTGCGTCATGAGCGTGCGCAACGCCGTGGCTGCGACACTGGAGCCAAACAAACTGCCGCTGCGCAGTGCATTGACGGTTGTCGCACCGCTGGAGCTGATCTGGCTGACAAATGCCGACTGTCCTGACAGGAACAGGGCATTGCCGTTGATCGACACACAGGTCAGGCTGGCCTTGCCATTGCCACTGAGCATCAGATCGGCTGCACGACCACCCCAACCAGTTTGTGCGCCTTCGGTCTGGGCGCTGGACTGCCAATACGCCTGTTGGTCGTTGTGAGAAAACAGCTTGGGCGGCAAAGGCACAGACTTGTTGTTGTACTGAACCAGCGTGGTTGGCACCACCAATGGACCCACGTTCATCATCCAAGCAGCTCGTCCGGCCTCAAACAGGTCCTTGATTTCGGGCATGACGGGGTTGACGGCCATGAGCCTGCCTCCGCTCAGGGGAGTGGAGAGCGCCGTGGCGTTCAACCAGTTTCGTGCCAGCGCAATGCCTTCGTATGGCGTGCCATTCACCGCCACACCCTTACGGATGTTGAAGTACAGCGCATGTGTGGCATCGTCGTAGGGGATGAGGGTGTTGTATTGGTCGTTGGCACCATACAAAAAGATGCACACCAGCGCCTTGTAGTCGCTGGTGCTTTGAGCACTGGCCTCGGCCATGAGGCCTAAGGTACTTAGCAACCCCGCGCTGCCCAGAGCGAACTGTCGTCGATTTATGTGCATAGTGCTCACCGCTGAACAAGGTAATCGGCACTGGCCATGACCAGCAGTACGGCCGCGTAAACGCGGTTGTTTCGCGAAGCAGCAGTGCCGTCTGGCATGGACGCAATGGCTTGTGTAATCAGTGTTTGGTTTGAATCGCTCAAAGTCCCGGCAGCAAGCGTCAACGACAGGCTGGCTACCAGTGCAGCAGGGGTGCTGGCCAACAGCAGTTCGTTGCTGTAGTCCGCTTGGACGTTGCGGGTATTGTTGACTGTGCCCACCATGTAGTTGATGTAGCCCGTTACCGTGGGCTCGGTAGTTATCTGGAATTCGGGGGCCACCAGTTTTTGTGTGCTCAGTGCGGTGTTGGGTGGCACATAGCCGGGTCTAAAGAAGTTAAAGACACTTGGCGCCAGCAAAGGCATCTGGCCCAGTGATGTGTCTGCATCGGTATATCCCAGGCTCCACAGATCATCGACCGAGCTGGCCTGAAAAGTTCGTCCCCACTGCACCAGCCGGACCACCGGCTCGCGCAGCTTGCCTGCACTGATGGCTGTGGGCACCTGCGTGGCTTCGGCGTCGAGCAGAATGGCTTGCCACACGGCCTGCAAATCGCCGCGCACGTTTTGCCCATTGTTGCTAAACACGTTGGCCACGCGGCCCACATATGCCGGGCTGGGGTTGCTGGTTACCAGCCGCTGAATGAGCTGCTTACACACAAAAGGGGCAGTGTTGGGGTGGTTGAACAGCGCGTCGAGCGCTACCTTGAGGCTGGTGGTGCCGTCTGTGCCGGCCGGTACTACCACACCCAAAAAGCGTTTCTCTTCG
>JBEGPS010000019.1:0-6532 GCA_041181325.1 Pseudomonadota bacterium | reverse complement strand
AAGGAAGGAGCCAAAGACAAGGTCTTGCACAGCTGGAAAGCCGGTGCGCAGACGGTGGCATTGCGCAAGCAACTGGAAGACATGCCAGATGGCGGCGTGTACGCCCTGTCTATTCCATTGGCACCGTACCGTTGCCCCCCCGGTCCTTACGAGCGTGCTTGCCAGGTGGCCAGCTATTTCAAAAAGGCCAAGCCCAAAAGCAAGGTCCTGATTCTGGACGCCAACGACGATGTCACCTCCAAAGGTCCATTGTTCAAGAAGGCATGGAAGGATCGCTACGACGGCATGGTCGAGTACCGACCCAAGCACAAGACGGTGGACGTGGACGCAGCAACGAACACATTGAAGTTTGAGTTCAATGACGATGTCAAAGCCAACGTGCTCAATGTCATCCCCGAAATGCGTGCGGGCGACATTGCAGTCAAAACAGGCTTGGCCACGGCCAATAAGCGCTGGTGCGAGGTGGACTTTCTTACTTTTGAATCGATTGCACTCAAGAATGTTCACGTGCTGGGCGACTCGATCCAGATCGCACCTGCCATGCCAAAGTCGGGCCATATGGCCAATCAGCACGGCAAAACGTGTGCTGCTGCAGTGGTTGCTTTGTTAACGGGCAAGCAACCCAATGCACTGCCCATTTACAACAACACCTGCTACAGCTTTGTCAGCGAAGAGGATGTGGTTCATGTGTCCAGCGTTCACCGCTACGATGCTGAGAAAAAAACCATGCTGACCGTTGCTGGTTCGGGTGGGGTGTCTAGCGCCGCAAATGAGCTGGAAGGTCGTTATGCGTTGGCCTGGGCGCGCAATATTTGGGCCGACACCTTGGCGTGATCTTTTGCAGGAAGAGCGATGAAATTAGCAGTTAATTTATGGGGGGCGGCTTTGGCCGCCCTTTTTTGCACCGGCGTATTGGCACAAGCCGACGAAGCGCGGGCGAAAAAAATTGTGACCGGGACATGTTTTTTGTGCCACGGTGCTGAAGGAGAGTCTTCCAGTGAAGTATTTCCCCGGCTGGCTGGGCAACACTGGGAATACGTGGCCAAGCAGTTGGAGAACTTCAAGTCGGGCAAACGAAAAAGCACCGCGATGGCGGATATGTCGTCCAAACTCACGTCCGACGAAATGATTGCTTTGGGCAAATATTTCGAAAAACAAAAGGCACCTCCTGACCCGCCCAACGATCTGGGGCTGGCAGCAGTTGGTCGGTACATTTACGCGTCGGGAAATAAGTTCAGTGGTGTTCCGGCCTGTGTTGGCTGCCATGGTGCGCAGGCATTGGGAACAACTTCACTCCCTCGTTTAGCCGGTCAATATGCCGCATACACAGAAGCTCAACTAAAACAATTCAACGAACGAGAGCGCACTAACGACAATGCGGTAATGCACTCAATTGTGTCCAAAATGACGCATTTGGAGATGGCTGCTGTTGCTGAATACCTCAGTGGTAAATGATGCGTGGCGTGCCACTCACCGCCCAGAATTGCCCCCAGAAAAGCGACTCACAAAGGGAAGCTAGTGAATCCATGCGTTTTTTTCAGTGGAAACTTTTGACCACGGCCCAACTGGGCCTTGGGCTTGCGTGCACGGCGTTATGGGGGAGTGCGATGGCACAGCAGCCCGAAATGCACCCCCAGCGCGTGTCACCTTCCTCTTGGTATGTGGAGGGCCTGTCTGCATTGGGGTCCAGTGCCAATCAAAACTTTATTTCCAACGCGGCATTCGTTGTCACACCGGCGGGAGTTGTGGTTATCGATGCTTTGGGTTCACCGGCACTTGCAGATCACTTGATGGCAGAGATTCGCAAAGTCACGCCCTTGCCGGTAACCCATGTGCTGGTCACCCACTACCATGCTGACCATGTTTACGGGCTCCAAGCCTTTCAGGCCCAGGGCGCGCGCATTATTGCGCACACTGCGGCTCGGGAATACCTCAACTCTGATACCGCCAGACTGCGCTTGATAGCGTCGCGGCAAGACTTGGCCCCTTGGGTGAGTGAGACTACACGGCTGGTATCTGCGGATGAGTGGATTGATGGCCCCCAAGACTTTGTGGTGGGTGGCGTTCATTTTCTAATTCAGCCCGTAGGTCCGTCGCACACGCCCGAAGATATCGTGGTCTATTTGCCCAGTGAAAAGGTGTTGTTTGCGGGGGATCTGGTGTTTCGCAGTCGCATTCCTTTTGTGGGGCAGGCCGATAGCGGGCATTGGATCAAAGCCCTGGACACCTTGCTTGGATTTGAGGCATCCGTTGTGGTGCCCGGACACGGCTCCTTGTCTGCAGAGGCGCGCAAGGACATGGAGCTAACACGAGACTATCTTGTGTATCTGCGTAACTCCATGGGGCAAGCGGCCAAAAATATGGATCCTTTCGAGGATGCCTATAAGGCTACCGATTGGATAAAGTTTGAACACCTGCCACTGTTTAAGGTGGCTAACCGAATGAACGCTTACAACACCTACTTGCTCATGGAAAAGGATGCCCAATGAGCCTGTCGCGACAAGATGCTACGCGGCGTGAATCATTGGCTCTGTGCGCTGGTGCATTGGCATCTGTATGGTCATCCACCGCGTGGGCTGCAAGTGCCACGTTGCCGGTACCGCAATCTCTGGCCGAAGAGCTTGCCAAAGCCTTGAAGGCGGGCCAGCCCCTGGTGGTGATGGTGAGCCTAGAAGGTTGTCCGTTTTGTCGTGTTGCCCGCGACCATTATCTGGACCCGCTGCGTCGACAAGAGGGCGGCTATGTTGTCCAAATTGACATGCGCACCGCCACTTCCGTGCGCGACTTTAGCGGTGCAACCACCACGCACGATGCCTTGGTTCGGGGCTGGGGGGTCAAAATTGCCCCTACGATTCTGTTCTTTGGCGCGAAGGGCATAGAGATTGCAGAGCGGTTGGAGGGCGGGACCATCCCTGATTTCTACGGGGCCTATTTGGAGCAGCGTATGCAAGTGGCGCGGGCGTTAACGAAGTGATACAACGCATTCCTCTGCTATGGCTGGCTGTAGTTGCAGCCTGGCTGGCGATAGCGCCTATCACTCCAGAACCCCACCTTGTCGAAAAAACACACATGCTGATGGCAGGGACCTTGTCCTATCCCATCGATATTTTTGACCTGGCATTGCACTCAGTCCCGTTGATGCTACTTGCCTGGAAATTGGTTACTATGTGGCGGAAAACCACGTAGGACATGCGTAAAAAGCTATGAAAAATATAGCATATTTGCCACCCAACGACGATCAGCGAACCCAGTTGCATAACGAGGTCCATGCCCGTCCTCAAGCGCGCATACGCCTGCCAGCGCTGGTGGTGTACGTGGCGGTGGCCAATGATGGCGTGAGCCGTGAACTAGAGTGTGCCCACTTGCAAACCTTGCCGGGCCAACATGATTTGAGCATCGACCAGATGCAGGCTAACTTCTTGCGCTTGCGCTTGGATGGCTATACCGTTAAGTGGGAGCGGCATACCGAGTTTAGCCGCTACTCGTTGGTGCAGCCGCTGCCGGACGGTGCCCTGTTGGGGGCCAGCAACCCTGAGCTGCTGTCGTCCATCGTGCTTCCAGAGGCATGGCTGCGCAATATTCCCGGTCGGACTATCGCAGCGATCAAGTTGGCCATGGTGCATGGTGAATTGACCACTGCAGAGGCCACCATGGCCGCAGCTCGCCAATGGTTTGGCGACCATCCTGTCGTTGCTTCGGTACTGGGCAATAACAGCCACTCCTGGGCAGTCACTGACTTTGTATTACGCCCTAGTGGGTTTGAGCGCATGTTGGTCATTGCCCCTGCGGACACTACCCAGACGCGTGCAGGCCGCGTGTCTCAGCGCCTGCTGGAATTGGAAACCTACCGCTTGATGGCTTTGCGTGGCTTACCGGTAGCCAAGTTGCTCGCCCCCATGCTGGCCAACGCGGAGACTGGCTTGGCAGACATTACGGCGCAGTTGGAAAACAAGTCAGCATCAGACCAGGACCTGCTCGACACCCTGGTGTCATTGGCTGCGCGGGTAGAGCGTGCCACGGCTGAGCATGTGTACCGCTTTTCTGCCACCCGTGCGTATGAC
Organism: Pseudomonadota bacterium; assembly: GCA_041181325.1. Taxonomy (GTDB): domain Bacteria; phylum Pseudomonadota; class Gammaproteobacteria; order Burkholderiales; family Burkholderiaceae_C; genus Allorhodoferax. The sequence goes on along the minus strand of JBEGPS010000019.1, from coordinate 2,471 downwards.
ACCTTGGTTATGCAGCGTATCGCCGAACTCAGAGAAAAAGCCATACCCGGCACGCAAACGATTGGCGAATTTATGCAGCGCCGCCTGTCACCTGCCATGGCTACCGTAGCGGCCACGGGGCAACGCTTGACCTCGTTGTCAGAGCGTGTGGCACGTACCAGCGCTTTATTGCGCACGCGCGTGGACATTGCGACTGAGGTGCAAAACCAGCAGTTGCTGGAAAAGCTGACGCGCGGACAAGAGTTGCAACTTCGGCTGCAGTCCACGGTTGAGGGCTTGTCCATTGCGGCGATCTCGTATTACGTGGTGAGTCTGTTTTTATACGGTGGCAAAGCGCTCAGGGGCGCCGGGGTGCCTATCAACCCTGAAGTCGCGGCGGGGGCGATGATTCCCCTGGTTTTGTGGGGCGTGTGGACCGCCATACGCCGTATTCACAAGAAGCTGCATGAACTGCATTGAGTTGTGAGATTGCTGTCATTCAATTGACTTAGCTGACGGCATAAAATACCCACAGGTTTACCACGGGGCTCAATATCCTTCCTGGATTCAAAGACCGCACGTAAACACAGACACCAACCCAACGAACAAGATCATCCCACTTTCCGCCAATCCGGACTGAGGCCCCATAGAGCCCCCGCCGGGAGCGGATGCCGAGATGGTCTTGCTGTACGAAGCCCATAAGAAAATTTACCCCCGAAGCGTCTCGGGGCTGTTTTCCAAATGGCGTTGGGCCAACGCCAAGCCGTGCTGTTGGATCTGAACGCCCGGCGCTTCTACATCCTCAAAGGCCTGCAATACGAATGCATAGGCTGCAGTACCTGCGCTGACGTGTGCGACACCGTCATGGACAAAGTCGTCCACCCGCGCGGATTGGTCATATACCCCGCCGAGCACGCCATCCTGCAAAACTGGACCCAAGCCCAGACCATGCGCCACATCCTGCGCCCGCGGCTCACTGGCCCATATTGCAAGTGGTGGCAAGATCGAAAACGTGTTCCACCTGTAAATCATGAATGCCACCGAGACCACACAGAACTTCCAGATCAACGTCAATGGCCAGCGGGGAATCACCTTGGATGCGGCAGAGGGTATTCTGGTCGAGTCAACCCAGGCGCGTTGGATGGCCGTGCGAGGGCAGGTTTCGCACACTAGCATATTGAAGGGACCAATCACCCGGATCACCACCATCAGAAAAAACATGCCAATCGCCAGCAGCAGGCCCAACCCCCGGGTGAACCGCTTTTGCGGTGCTCCCACCCATTCGGGCTGCTGGCGGCAAACGATCCATTGCCCCGCGATCAGGCTCGGTGACCAGCGCAGGCTGAAAATCAGGTTCCTCTGGTCGTGCCACAATCCATCAGTAGTGGCGAATGTAGATGATTTGCCATTGCTCTTATTTTTTTAGGCCTTCTTTTCACTGAGGCAGCATGATCCCCATCAAAACTGAATCTGCCTGGCGTGGCACTTCTGATTGCCGCAATTGTGGAATTCGGGACATGGTTTTGTTTGCTGACCTCAATGAAGAAGACTTCGGCCTGATCCATGCACCCATTGATGACCTGGAGTTTCGATCGGGAGCGGTGCTGTTTCAAGAAGGTAGCAACGCCATCGGAATATTCACCGTGCGCACTGGCATGGTCAAGTTGGTACGCAACACTTCGGATGGTAGGGAACGGATCGTGCGGGTGCTACGGCCGGGGGATGTCGCTGGCCTGGAAGCACTGGCACACTCCCGCTACGACACCGATGCCGGTGCGCTGACTGATGTCTCGGTGTGCCGCATTCCCATCACGGTGATCCAAAGACTGGGCTCCCAGTCTCCGAGACTGCACCAGAGGCTGATGGAAAAATGGTCTCACACGTTGCGTGAAGCGGATGACTGGCTGGCAGATCTGAATTTTGGCCCCGCGCGCAGCCGGGTGTGCAACTTCGTGCTCAAAATGCGCACTGCCGCAGATACCCAAATCGTTACATTATTTTCCCGCGAAGATATGGGTGCAATGCTTGATCTGAAGATGGAAACAGTCAGTCGCGAGATTAGCGCGCTCGTGCGCGAGCAGGTGCTCGAGCCGATCGACAAATCGGGGCGAAAGTATCGAATTTTGAATACTCTGCCCCTGCTGGGGCAGTGACAATACGTTTTAAACCCAGAAAGAATTACATGAAATACTTTTCTTTTTCAGATTCAATGCTTGCACTTTTGGTGTCGCTGAGTGTCATGTTTGGACCATTGTCCGTACAGGCGAATGAAAAGATCATGGTTGACACCATGGAGAGCTACTTAGACTTTGTTGACTATGGTGGCGCGACCATATTCCCGGAGCAAATCCCGAAAGACGATTGGAGTAAATTTTTCATCATCGATGCCCGTGATGCAAAACAGTTCGCTCAAGAGCATATTCCGAATGCCACCAACATTGAGTGGCGCAGAGTGCTTGCGGAGCGAAAAAAAATACCCAAAGACAAGCCCG
>JBEGPS010000018.1:0-25435 GCA_041181325.1 Pseudomonadota bacterium | reverse complement strand
CACTGCATTGATCATGGTGCACAGAAGCGCGATTTGCAATGAGCTGTTCCGCATGTTCAAAGCCGTATATCTCCAATGCAGACTAATTTGATTGGAAATGAGCTTAAATGCAAAAGTCAGGTAAAGCGACGCGCCGACTATGCCATATCGGTAAGCGACGCCAACAATACCGATATCGTCGGCAAAAAAATACTTCCAAATCAATTTGGAATCGGTAATGGTCGCAGCACTTGCCATACCCATACCCAGAAGCGGGTATTTCTCAATGATCCCCACGGCTTTTTTGTAAGAGTCATAGCGAACGTCTTTACCGGCTGCGTTTTCAATGGCTAGGTGGTCAAAGAAACTAACAATTCCATAGGCCTGGCCGAGGATAATGATGGGCAGCAGCATCAGGAATAAGGGTGCCCGCCGCTTGTTTCTCAGCAAGAAGAAAAAAGCCACGGCACTTATAACAATGCCGGCATTCAAGGAGCGGCTGGTATAGAGGTTCAATGACAGCACAACAAATGCGGAAAACATAAGCCAGGTGCCCCGGTTTTCTTTGTCAGTGCCCAGTTTATGCAAGAACAGCGTGGCGCTTATAACCATGACCTTGAATGGGATTTTCAGCCGGTAGCCTCGGTAGTCAAAAGTCACAAGGCCAGCTTTCCAAGGATCATCGGAAACGAAGTAAGTAGGTAACGGCAGCGTGAAATAAGAGAACAAATAGACGATGACGCTCCACTTCATAACCGAAATGATGGTATTTTCAATTTCCGAAATAGAAGTGCCGCTAACGTAGAGAAAAACTATACAGGGGCTAATAAGATAATTCAGGATTGCCCGGTTCGCCAATACGCTGGGCAACATTGCCACGTTGTTGTGATTGGAAAACAAATAGGCAGGAACCGTGGTTACAAGCGCTATGCCAAAAAGTGGGCCGAAAAACCAAAAGCTCCAACTGACCGAGCTGTTTTTTACCTGCGCCGCAAAATAAGCCGCGTAAAAAAAAAGCAATACGGTCACGCCCAAGCTCAGCTCTTGCATTCGGTTGTATAAAAAATACTTTCCCGATTGCAATCCGCCAAACAAGGCGATCCACAGCATTGCCTTTAGTATGGCTCTGTGACTTATAAGCGCCGAACTACTCTGCAACTTGTCAGCACCAAGTGGCGTCTGTTCCATGCCGGCAATCATACATTCAGCGTTCTAAATCGCACCCAACCCGCGCCGGATTGAATGAAGTCCTTGTTTGAGTAGAACCTTCACATACGATTTCGCTAAACCGGCCAAGTAGGCGAGCGTATAGCCGATGATGAAAATCGCACAAATCTTCAAGAACCCGTCCGTCAACTGGACGGTAATGAAGGCTGCAGTTAACAGCGTTACCTGATGAATGACGTAAATCTCCATCAATTTGTTATGCAGAGCCGTCGTCAAAGCCAGTTTGACATTGACAAACCGGTAAAACAAACCGTTCAGCCCAAAAATAACGGTCCAGGCAACAATGGTCTTGGTGATCGGCAGTGGCAGTGGCGACAATCCAAAATGAACGACCATGGCCATGAGTGCAAGTGCTGACAGCGGCCAAGCAAGTGCTGCATTATGGGTCAAAAAATCACGTCGATGGATCACCATGGTGCCGACCATGTAGTAACAGGCAAAAGATACCAGGGACGCTACATCGCTAAAAAAATTGCGCTTCACCGGAAAATAAGGGCGCAGCAAAGCCTCGTTGAAAAATGCGATGGTGATTAGAAGTACAAATATATAGGCCAAGTGCTTGGGCGCCAATACCAAGCCAATCTTCTTTATGAAGTCATGTGCCAGCTGGTGGATGGTCACAAAAAACAGCATATAACCTAGATACCACAGGTGATACCACGACAAATCCCCTTTGAGGGTATTTTCGAAGTAGCTTCTAAAATACGACCATAAAACAGCATCGGGATTGGTGTAGCGCTCGTGCAGGTAGTTGGCAGTAGCCACCAGAATCGGTGTTCCAATAATCAGCATCGGGAGCAGCTTTTTGGCCGTTCGGGTGAATATATTTTGGCGCTTGATGCTGATGCTGAAGGCTGCGCCGGAAATGAAAAACAGCAGCGGCAGGCGCCAGCTGCTGATGATCTCCGCGCCCAGCTGCGCGCCAGGCAACTGCGTGAGGTGGATTCCCCAGCCTTCCGGCGCAAACAGCTTTAGCGTGTGAAATAGCAACATCATGCTGAACGCCATGGCGCGCATGTTGTCGAGATAATGGAGGCGTCCTCCCACGTTTATTTCAGACACAGGAGTTCTTTTTTCATCGAACCCAATACCTTTTCCCAGGTGTATTTCTCGCGCACTTTATTGCGTGAACCTTGCTCCAGCACTTGCCAGGCTTCGCGATCAGTCAACAAGGTGTCAATGGCCTGCGCCATATCGGTAGGCGTATCGGTGATAGCCAGTTCTTGCATATGCCGAGCATCAATGCCTTCGGCCCCGATGCTGGTGGTGACGATAGGCAGGCCGCGACACATGGAATTGAGTACTTTGACCTTGATACCCGATCCAAAGCGCAGGGGAGCTAGGGACACACGCGCTTCATTGAACAGCGGCTCCAAATCCTTCACAAAGCCGGTAAAGACCACTTGGGGCAGGTGCCGGGCATTGTCCAGCAAACGCTGGTCAGGTTTGCCGCCCACTATTTTGACCACCACGTCTGGATGCTTGGCCAGCACCAGGGGCAGCACCTCATCAAAGAACCACAGCAAACCATCCACATTGGCTTCCCAATTCAGGGTGCCCACGTACAGTAATAGAGGACGTGAATCTTCAAAGCGCAAAGGAGGCAGTGCCAATTGGCTGTCATCACCAAGGTGGTATGTCTCGCAAAACTTGGTTCGGTCCACCCCAATGCCAACCAGTGTGTCAATATCGTTCGGCGACGCAAACACCCTATCCGCCCGCTCGCAAATCTTCTTTTCACTGGATTTGACCCGCATGCCCTCCGCCCAGGTGACGAGTCGGTAGGGCCACGAAGCATCTGAGCCCGCGTAGCGCTCCCAAATAAGAAAGGTCGCGTTATGGGCGTGGAAAACCACCTTGCCCTGGTAGTCATCTGGGACGTATTGGGCGGACTCGTAATGGTCGACCAAAATCATGTCGTACTGATCGGCTACTGCAGCAACTTCGGACTTAAGTTGGCTTGACCGATCGCGATACACATTCAACGGCATGCCAAATGCATAACTAATGAGTAGGTTCTTGGCGGATCGCGGAATCTCCACCGTATCGTGCAAAAAGTGCCGGAGCTCGACCTGCTGGTTCATCTCGTCTAAGTACTCATTGCCATAACGGATAGGACAAGCCAGTCCCACGTCAAATGTATTGGCCAAGTACTTCAGCATATTCCAGCTCTTCATTCGACCGCCACTGGTAGGTGGGTACGGCAACTCAATGGTGAGCATTAGCAACTTAGGGCGCATATTCTGCATGGTCAGAGCCCCAACTTTTGCATCACACGGCGGGTCACGGCACCCACAAGCTCCTTCAATTTATCAGCCCTATTGGTCTCAATGCTGTACTTTTGCAATCGAACTGGTAACCAGTGAGATATACGTTTCAGTATGTCTTGTGGCGTGACGCCGGTATTGCTCTGAATAGTGCAAAAGATACCGTGGTTTTGTTCCGAAAAAAGCAGCTTGAAATCCATTGCCGCAAATTGGTCGGACAGCCAGACATTCTGTGAAGCGTGCAAATACAAACCGTCAAGGCGGGGCGCAAGCATATGAAATGCATCAACGCGTACCTCGGACTCTAGATGTGTCCAATACAAGGTGTATTCGGTCCAATTAATGGTGTAGCTGGACAGCAGGACCTCGTACCAAGATTTCTTGAATTTGTCAGAAATGCGTCTGGTTAATGCAGTACAAACTTCTTTTGACAGTATCTCAGGCGTTACACACAGCCCGGTAGTTGACATTTGGGGCTCAACCCCTAGTATCTTTCCCGAACTTTCCCACCAATCGGAGTGGTCCTGCTTTGGCTCGGTTTGCACCAAAGACTTGCCATCAATAATCAAATCGTCGTAGCCGAACGCTTGTGTAGCAAACATGTCGGGATCGAATACGATGAAAAAATCATTCTCAACTAATTCTGCGCAAAACAGTTTGATGATCTGCTGACGGTGCCAAGGACGCACCTCGTACCATTTATTGAATTCTTTGAATTTTTCGAGGTATTTATCTTCTGACACCAGTCGAATCGGAAAGTCACTCCATGCGCGCGCATGGTTAGCAATTTCTTGCTCTGCTTCGGGGGGGACAATGATGATGAACTCTGAAATGAGGTCTTTATCCATGAAGCGGCGCAACGATTCAAACAATATGTCGCAACGACCGACGTTGTGAGGGTAGTGGCGTCCCTTGATTTTGAGCGCCATGATGGCGCTGATTTGCTTCATGGTGGTCAAGCCAGTATCCTCTAAAGTGATGTTTTAGGGATTCTATTTCTGGCCATTTCGACATTGTGGACAAATTGTAAATTCGCCGATAGCCTGGGTAATTGGCCAGTGAAATTCATTTACGATGCAACCCACGGAGCCTGCCGCCACCAGCCATCACCTATTGGAGTCGTCGTGAGTCCTTCCCTACGCATCATTGGATATGCCACATTAATTGGCCCTCCGCAGGCCTTGTACCTGCATCGTTCTGCCCAAGGGACGCATTCCGAATTGGATGGCTTGCCACTTTGGCTGGTTCTGTTCACTGAGTTTTTGCTGCGTGCCACCGTCTTCACGTTGGGTGTTTTTTTAGTTGGCGAATGGATGGGGGCAGAAATTTTCCATCTTTATCGGTTGGCTTATTTCGCCATAGCAATGGCAGTCTCAGGTGCAGCTCACACGGTGATTTACTACATCACCCTAGGCGTGGGGGCCAAATATTGGCAGTTTTCGACGATGCAGCGCCTGTATCGTTTGGGGCGTAACCTGACCTATTCGGTGGCGCCGGCATTGGTGGCTGCCTTAGCCACACTGGTGTGGCAGGACTTGCGCTACATACCGCTTTTTGAAGGCGATACGGTCTGGCGTATTTCCGCTGCGGTTTGGGGGTTGTTCATGTTGCTAGGCGTAAGCGAGGCCATGTTTGTCAAGCGCATTCCGACCGGCTTGGAGCGCGACGCCGCATTGCTGCAATCCGGCCGCTAGTGGGCTTGCAGCTCACTGCACGTGTCCCGGTCAAGGGCGCTTTAGTCGGCAATGTTCAGTGTCACCCTGCGATTCTTCGCGCGCCCCATTTCGCTCTCATTGCTGGTGACAGGCTCTTGAAGTCCGCGCGCCTGGATGGTGATGTTGCGCTGGTCCACGCCATAGGCTGCGAGTAGCTTGGATACCGTTGCCGCTCTGCGCTCAGATAAGGATTGGTTGTAGATGCTGGTGTGGCGACTGTCCGTATGACCGACCAATACAAACCTGCGCCCTTGTGCCGGGTTGACCTGGCCCATGAATTGAGACAATCGATCTTGCTCGGATCGGGTTAGTTGATCGGCATTAGTGTCAAAGTAGACGACCATTTCTTGCAGGCTGGCAGTCGCCTGCGGGGTCTTATTCGGCTCCTTCAGGGTAGCTACTTCGTACCACTGCGAAGGTGACCATGTGTTGCGATGTGCCGGTGAAGCGACCTCAGCCGGATCGCTGTGCGAAAAAAGCACTTGGTCCTGCGTCAACAGGCTTGGCAGCCCCGAACAGGCGCTCAAGGCAACGAAGCTGGACAAAAGGACACAAGTTCGTAAGGCGTACATGATGGGTGCTTTGAGTTTGAAGAGTGTCGAGAGTCACTGTCTAGCGGACGTCAGCAACGGTTACTACTTCGCGAACAACGCCACAAAGTTTAATGTACCGAAGAAACACCTTGATGATTACAGCGAGTTGCAATTGCAAATAAATGAGAGGACTGCGATTGCGTATGTATATGTGGTAACAAGGCGAAAAAAACGCTGTCAATGCTGCGAACTTCTGCCATGTGCGGCATGGCATTCGGACTCGTTGAGGTAGCGACGTTTTGGCGCGCAAGACCCGCTTAACGTCGGAACACCTCATGCGGAATGCGCTTAAGTCGTCCCAGTGGGCGGCAAAGTCCGCGCAGGTGTTGTTAAACATGGCCGTAGTTCCGAACTAATTCCAGTGCTGTGCCCGTACCGGCCAGACTCAAAGAGGCCAGTTCCACCCAGGTGCCGATGCTGTGATCCATCCAGAAGGCGTTGAGCGCAAGATCAGTGTAGTGAAAGGATATGTAGTTCAGCAGGTGCACAGACAGGGTCCCGCAGGCGCCGGCCAGCACTACGATGCGCAGGACGTCGGTGCCGGCGGCTTCCTTTAGCAGTTTCCAGCTGGCCATAAACAGCAAAAGCAGTGCCAGCAGGACGGCAAACTGAAAGGGGCGGCGCTCGTTATAAAGATCATGAGCACGGGCATACTCACGCGCCCAGCGCAGCCACAACTCATCGCCCTGAAACAGGGCGCTAGTCGCTACCAGGAGATACAGCACACCGAGCTGCAACCACAGCATTCGTAGCTTGTGCTGCGTACGCGGCATCAGTCTGGGCGAACCACCCAGATAGGCACAGATCAGAGCTGCCAGTGTATAGGCCAAAAAACGGGGCCAATCGCCTGGCACATCCGCTCCAGCCTTTGCTACGAGGGCTTGTAGGGTGTCGGTCACGCGGATGCACCCTGCATGCGGAGCGCATCCAATAGCCACCCGCTGCACGGGAGTGAGCAGGTAATCAATTTCTGCAACACCGTATGGTCCTCTGCGGTAAAAGGGCGACGGGGAAAAATATGGGTGCCGAAAAACGTGGTGCTTTGGAAGCACCAATCTCGTGGCTTAAACGACGAAAGCGACAGCACAGCCTGCGTAGTGTCTGAAACTTGGAGAAGTTCATTCCACGACCAGACGTTGCACGTTAAAAATTTGTAAGTAGCTGCGGATGACATTTGGCGTTGACGTTAGACGCAGTATCAGTTGACCTGTGACCAGGGATTGTTCGAACAGCAGGCGCGGGCCGACGAATGCGCTGTCAATTCTGCGAATCTCGGCAATATTCAGTACCACGCTGCAGAAATTCTGTTCAACGCTGGCGAGCAGGTCAAGTAGGGGTGTCAGATTGCTGATGTTCCAGGCGGCGGTCAGACGAATCACATTTACGCCGTCCTTTCGCAAGCCCTCTACCGACGCAGAGCGCAATTTTTCCTGGCTAGGCCTGCGAATGGCCGAGTGGCGAAGGCGATCGAACAGCTCGGCCGCCCATACCAGGGGCATACCGTCAGCCAAGCTGCGATTGCTCATACAAACCGACTCCTGGAAATCGAGCTGCTTCTGGCTGGGCATCAGGAAATTCAGGCTTAGCTTGGAGAAAAAACACTTTTCGCGGGTAATGTGAGCCGCGGACGGCCTCATCGATAGACATTGCGTCAATCGACAGTCCCATCACGCGGTGGCCATTTCTAAAAATGTCGGTCAACTCTGTTCTCTCATCGGTTACAACGCAAAGATTCCGTTGGAAGCGGCGATTGAAGCGGATTTCGTTCCAAAGTGTGTTGCAAGATTGTGACTTCGAAGGACGACTAAAGTATATAAACGACTGATTGCGTCCCGACTCAAATGTAAAGACTACACCAGTGATTGCCCGCGATTCGCATACACAGCCTGACTTTGAACGCCATAGCGTACGCTACACTTTTTTGGCAACCGCTCTTTGTGGGAGGATCAAGTATGCTCAACGGATGATCCCAAATACTTCCAGTATCCATGTCTGGCTGACAAAAACCCTATGGCGCAGCGCTGCGCATACCGTGCTTATAAGTCTGGGAGTCTGGTGCACCATTGCGCAGGCCACCGACATACTATTTATCGGTAACAGTTTCACATACGCCGAAGGCTCGCCAGTTAGAAGTTGGCGGGCTAATTCGGTCAACGATCTTAATGCCCAAGGCATTGGCGGCATGCCAGCCCTTTTCAAAGCATTCACCCAACAGGCTGGATTGAAATACGATGTATCGCTTGAGACTCAGGGCGGCGTCGGCCTAGATTGGCATGTGCGAAACAAACCCAAAGTGATTGGTCAGCAACCTTGGGACGTAGTGGTGATGCATGGGTTCTCGACACTGGACGAGAATAAGCCGGGAGACCCAGCAAAGCTGATTGACAGCACTAAGCAGCTGTCGGCCCTTTTGGCCGGCCTGAACCCACAGGTTGACGTGCGCCTACTGGCCACTTGGCCCCGAGCTGACCATGTTTATGAAACCAAGGGCGCTTGGTACGGTAAGTCAATCGAAACTATGGGACAAGACGTGCGCGCCGGCTACGATCAAGCAGCAGCTGCAACTCCGGTTGTGAAAGGCGTGATTCCGGTAGGCGAGGCTTGGCTGCGTGCGATGGCTAGTGGTGTGGCTGACTCCAACCCCTACGATGGCATAGAAGGCGGCAAACTTGATCTTTGGGCCCAAGACCATTACCACGCAAGCAGATACGGCTCTTACCTCGAGGCTTTGGTGGTCTTCGGTGCAGTCACCGGTCGCGACCCGCGGTCGCTCGGTAGGAACGAATGTGCAGCGTTTGAGCTCGGTCTGTCCACAGCCCATACAGCAGCCCTTCAGCAGGTGGCCTTTGACGAGCTAGCTCGCCAAGGCACCGTCAAAAACAGTTCACTGAAAACTCTCCCATCAGTTAAGCCAACGAACTGTCTGCACTAGCCTTGAACTCAGGTGCGCTCGCCGCCGGTGATGTCAATGAGTCCGCCGTTTGTAATGGAACAGGGGGGGCCAAATTTTGTGTAAACGGGGTGAGTGTGTTGATTTCGCAGTCAAACTGAGCCCCCGGTGTCCGAATTAAATCGGCATGAACAAGCGTGACTAGGAGGAATGCTATCCCCGCAGGCGCACTAAAGTATGGAGCCTTTGTCAAATGCCAGCGCACAAATACGAGTGACTTCATCGGTCAGACTCGCTAAAGCTGTGCCCGTATCAATGTCAACCCGGACTGCTTCCATAGCACCTCGAGCACGGGCACTAAGCACCGTAAAGCCATAGCCACCCGCAGCACCCGTCAATTGATGCAAAGCCACATAGCGAGCGCGCTGATCTGGCGCTTGTTGAATATCCCGCAAACGTTGCGGCAGTCCAACCACAAATGCACGCTGAATTTCGAGAAACTGCGCAGCAAATGCTTGGTCCAGGCCGTCAGGCGGCCTTACCACGTCCGCGCCCCCAAAACACACGAATACTTTGTGGCAAGGAAACTGGATCGAAGGGCTTCACGATGATGCCCGTTGGACCAAGCTCCAACAGTGCCGCCACCTCGTCCTGCATTGCCTTTGCCGTCAGAAAAACGATGGGCACCCCCTGCATCATGGGCAACTCTCGTAGCTTTGGTAGCGTTTCCGGCCCACTCATACCCGGCATCATGACATCCAGCAAAACCAACTGCGGCTTGAACGAATTCACACATTCCAGCGCCTGCAAACCGCTCTCGCACAGACAAAGGCTAAAGCCCCCCATACGACCTAGACTGAAATCAAGGATCATCCGAATATCTGGATCGTCTTCAATGCACATGATGCGTTCAAATAGTTCCATGACCCTATCCTTAATCCTGTTTGCTCAACAATGCCCTGACCCTGCCCATCACTTCCAGGCGCGTTGCCTTAGTGGCCGAAAGCCAGTCCATTCCATAACGCGCAGCAAAGACTGAATTGAGCGAATCACTCATCAAAATGACGCGCTGCGGTGTCAGCATATGCTTCAAGCGGTTACAAAAATCATTTGTAGAACCCTGCGCCTGTGGATTTGCCAACAACACCGTAGGCAGCCCACGGCGTCTAATCAAAGCTTCTGCGCCGGCCAAGTTGTTGGCAACGTCCACGCCCCCCAACTCTGCCAACCAGTCTGCCATGCGCTCGAGCAATTGACGATCTTGCGCAATGCACAATATCCACGGTCCCGTGCCAGCCAACTCCAACCGGGGCAAACACACGCTAAAGGTAGATCCACCAGTTACGCCCGAGTCAGCACTCACCACTCCACCCATTCTATTTACCAGCATTCGGGTGATGTAGAGGCCCAGACCAGTCCCACTCACCGCACGCCGGTCAGACGCGTCAGCCTGAGAGAACTTTTCAAACATCTTCTTTTTGAAGGTCGGATCAATACCCGGTCCCTCGTCGACAACATCCACCTGCACCTGGTTCGGGCGTTGTTGCAGCAAAACACGCACCGTCTTTCCTTTGGGTGAATGTTTAATGGCATTGGACAGCAAGTTGGCCATGACTTGCAAAAAACGATCCGGGTCAATCTGAACGCGGCACGAACGAGCATCATCATCGAACACCAGCGAAACCAAGCCACGCTGTGCATAGGTCGAGTTTGCAGTCAACGCCTCCCGTATGAGCGGCGCAAGCTCTACAGGGCGCAAATTAAGCTCCATGCGGTTACCTTCGAGCTTAGTCAAGTCAAGTACATCGTCGATTAACTTACTCAAACGGTCACCGTTTCGCTTAGCTACTTGCAATAGCTCCAATGCCGCAGCGGGCATCGCGCCTCCTGCCCCCACTGCCAACAACCCCAATGCACCCAAAATGGAAGTGAGCGGAGTACGCAGCTCATGGCTAACAGTAGCGAGAAACTCATCTTTCATCCGCTCGATACGTCGCGACTCGCTCAAGTCATGCAGGGCGATAGTGCAAAACTCTTGGTGCCCCATACTCCAGCGGTTGTGCGACTGCGAAAAAAGAATTTTTGGCTGGTGACTTGGTCCGAGATCCACTTCTGGTCCACTCAACAACTGGTTCAATTCCATCCCAGTGAGCGCCTTAAGCTCCATTCCAGACGTGTCCAAACCATCTTCCAGTGCAAACAATACGCGTGCAGCACGGTTGAGTTCGCAGACCCGCCCATCGGCATCAATAGTGATAATGGCATCCGCAATATGCTCATGAATCGCATGTTGTCGCTGCGCCATCAGGGCTAACTTAACCTGCATGTCCAGAATGCGCTGGTATTGCCGCAACTTAGCGCGCAAAATCGACGGACTTACAGGCTTAAGTAGACAGTCGGCGGCACCACTGGCAAGCGCATGTGCAAAGTGCTCGTCACCTTGCAAAGCCGACAAAACAATGACAGGCAACCATTTACCAGTAACGTGCTGGCGTACAGCACGCGCAACTTCAAAGCCATCCATTCCAGGCATCAGCAAGTCCAGCAACAATACATCGGGATAATGCACGTCAATCAAACGCAAAGCTTCTTCGCCGCTTGCGGCCTCAATGGCCTCATGGCCAAGATCGCGTACCAAACGCATCAGTTCCAACCTGCTGGCTTGTATATCGTCAGCGACAAGGACTTTGAGTGAATCTTGAATTGGAAGGATCGAATCCATAGCGGGTCTTTTTAGGGGTGTCCCGAATTCACAATTCGGTCACAAGTTTGCAGCATCGCTGGTCTGTAATTGGAATATTGAGTTGAATGTAACCGTACCACGAGTGCCCAAAACTATGAAGAACACAAAACTCCCCAAGATTCCGAGCCAACGCACTAACCAGTTTCAGGCAGCTTGGAAACGTGTGGTGTGGCGTATCAAAGTCAGCAGCGTGCGCGTGGTAAAACGCACGATTGACATCTGCGCCGTGATTCCTGCACTTTTATTGCTTAGCCCATTATTTCTGGTGGTGGCATTGTGTATTCGACTATATGACGGCGGGCCAGTGCTCTATTGGCAAAAGCGTATTGGTCTGCGTGGGCGCGAATTCGCCTTTCCCAAATTCAGATCCATGTGCGTTGATTCAGATGCTGTGCGCGCCAAGATTCTCGCCATGAATCAACACGGCGCCGAAGGCGTAACCTTCAAAATGAAGCGAGACCCCCGCATTACACCAACAGGCCGCGTAATTCGTCGATTTAGCATCGACGAACTTCCGCAACTTTGGTGCGTACTCACCGGCAAGATGACTTTGGTCGGCCCGCGCCCACCGATACCGTCTGAAGTCGCTAAATACAGCCTGCGTGATCGGGAACGGCTTAGCGTAGTCCCCGGGCTTACCTGTTTTTGGCAAGTCAACGGCCGCTCAGAAATTCCTTTTGATCAACAAGTAGAGATGGACATCGACTACATCCACCAACGCTCTCTATGGACCGACATTAAAGTGCTGCTTAAAACCATTCCGGCGGTCATTTTTGGCCGTGGCGCGTACTGAGTTGTTTTAACTGCAAACCTTTATCAAACTCCATGCAAGACACATCTTCACTGGGCTCCCCCGCTACCCGCATCGTGTTATTCATGACTCAGGAACGCGCAGCAGATGTGCCAGCAGCTGACCATCTGCTAGCCTGCATGCTTCCACTGGGCACGGCGAGCTTTGCCGAACGCGTGATGGACAGTTATGCGCTTGCCGGGGTGCGTCAAATAGACCTCGTTGTCAGCGAGCATCCAGAGGCACTGCGTGCGGCACTTCAAGATGGCACACCTTGGGGTATACAGCTTAATTGGCACTACGCCAGAGAGTCAGCATCGCCCTATGCCGTGCTACGCGGCATGGGCCTAAAACCCAATGAACATGTTGTTATTGGCCACGCACACCAGTGGGTAAGCAGCCGCATCGTGCGCGAGCTCATGCAAGCGTGCGGTACTGCGATGTGCTTCACCACAGAATTAGTTTGGACAGGCTGGTTCAGCGCCTCTACTGAAACACTGTCTTCACTCGGTCACTATGCAGACTATTCGTCATTGGCGGAGCGCGCGCGCAGCATGGAAGGGGCTCGTTGCGTAATGGCTGCACCCGCCGAATTTGCCCAAAATTTGTGCGCTACTGATTTGTTAGGTTCACAACAGTACGCGTTAGATGGTACACAGGAGGCCGCCATTCCCGCATCGTGGCTACGTATGCCATGGGGCGCTGCCAGCCCAGACGCAGTTATCCATGCCGATGCCCAAATCCACGGCCCGGTGCTTGTGGGTGCGGGGTGTGTGGTCGAGGCGGGTGCCGAGTTAGGCCCAGCTACCGTTTTGGCACCCGACGTATTTGTCGCGAGTGGTGCTCGAGTGCGTCATTCGCTGATCATGGCAAACACTTACGTGGGCGGGCAAATTACACTCGAAAACGCACTGGCACAAGGCAATTCCATTCAGAGCTTGCGTTGGTCTGTACGTACCGTGCTAAGCCCCAACGATGCGCTAATGGTGCCCCTTCGCAAAAAAGACACCCTTGCTACGCCCTGGGCTTCACGTGTTATTGCAGTCCTAACTAGCCTAGCCGTGCTGCCCTTACTACTACCAGCGTTGGTGTTACAAAAGCTAATGACGGGCAACCTATTTTGGCGCACCGAGCAGGTAGTCCAATCACGCGTATCCGGGCAAGACAACTTAGTACATCAAACAGTTCGACAGCCCCATAGCAGACACTCTCTGGACAAATGGATAGCTCACTTTGGAGCAATGCTAGACATTGCACAAGGGCGGCGAAACTGGTTCGGATTGCGCCCACGACTCGAATCGGAGTGGTATTCCCTTGGAAATGATTGGCAACAATTGTTCAGCCACACCGCCATCGGTGTCTTTCACGCACCAGCTTGGAGTGAAGACAGCGACAACCTAGACAATGAAGCTTATGCAGCAGCCGATGCTTTCATGGCAGTCCAATCCACGATGAGCGCGCGCTTCAAAATTCTCTACAGCTATATAACCCGCTAGAGCCAACTTTAGCACCGGAGCAACCTGCCACTATGAACATCTACTGGATCATGGGCCACGCGCAATGCTCCCAAACTGAAACTACATACCTCATTCCGCAAGGTGTGACACTGCATATGATGGATTCTGTAGAGCAGTTGGCGGCCAGCTTATCCGCGGGTTCAAGCCAAGCCGTGTTGGTCATAGCAGATATGGAAACGGCCACAAGCGAAGCAATGCAAACCTTAAGCACGGCCAGACAAGGCGGCATGAATTCAATAGGCTTGGTTGTATTGGCCGATGACGCCACAGAGGCGACCATGTGCACTTGCATACGCTGTGGTGCAGTTGATATGGTGCCGCTAAACTATGCCCGCCACTACCTAGCCGACCTGATAAAAAAGCACATCACTCCAACCGGCACATTCCGGACAGATCCAGACAATAAGGTGGTGGCAATTGACGGTCACAGTGCTATGGCGCGCATTGCCTCCGACCACGATTTTTTCGGGAGTTTACTGCGTACTTTTTTTGACGAATTGCCAGAGCGGCGACAACGGCTGCATGATGATTGGAGTAAAGACACAACCCAAGTAAAACATAGCAGCCACTCGCTCAAAGGCCTGGCGCTAACGCTTGGGCTAGGAAGTATGGGAAAGGTTGCAGCGCAGGCTGAGACACTCGCCTCTGAACCTGGTGCAACGTTAGATGCCGCGTTACTACTGCAACTGGAGGGGGAAATATTGTCAGCGAGACTACATATATTGCGCTGGCTTTTTGCGTATTCAGACTACGCTGGAGTTACGTCATGACACCCTCTCCTTTCTTCCAATTGCACATATTAGTAGTCGATGACGAGGCTATTGCACGCTTGATCCTGAGTCGTCCGTTATTGGAGTTGGGCCACCGTGTGGAAATGGCAGCCAGCGGCAATGAAGCGTTAAAGGTTTTAGAGAAAAGCAAAGTCGACCTCATCTTGTTAGATATCGGCATGCAAGACGGTGACGGATTTCTGGTTCTTGAGTCATTGCGTCACAAAGAAGAGCTGCGCTGGGTTCCCATCATTGTGACCTCGGGGCACCAGTCTGAGGTGCAAATCAACCGCGCACTAGAGCTGGGCGCGGATGATTACATGACAAAGCCGCTCAACATTGCCTTTTTGCGCAACAAGATTCGCAACTTCCAGCGCGTCATTTCGCTGCAAAAGCAAAACTTGCTGCTGCTAGAAAGCGTCACGCAAAAGCAAAAATCGCTAGAAGACCGTATTGCAATGGAGTTTGAATACAGCTCTCGCATTCAAAAAACTCTATTGTTCGGCAGTATTCCGGTGGCACCTGGGGGCTTATTCACGTCGGCTCGAGCCCAGGCAGCACAAGGCATAAACGGTGATTTCATTGAATTCATATCGGTCTACCCGGATTCAGTGGACATCATCATCGGGGACGTGATGGGCAAAGGCCCATTGGCCGCCATTCTGGGTGCCGACGTAAAACTGCAGGTGCAGCGACAGATATCGAATCACTTGAGAAGCGCTAGCGACAGGCGTTTCTCTGTGGCAGAAATTGTCAACGGAATCCACACATCGCTCACCCCAAAATTAATTGAGCTGGAAAGTTTTGTTACCTTTTTGTACGCCCGACTGGACAAAGTCGCCGGCACCCTGACGGTGGTGTGTTGTGGTCACACGCCGGTAATCATTTTGAATGACGGTCAAACCAGCTTATTTGGCACGCCCAACCTGCCTTTAGGCGTGTTGGCTGACGAGGTGTATGGCGAGCAACAATGCACCCTCCAACCTGGCGCCTCCATGATTTGCTACTCCGACGGTCTGTCTGAGGCCAAAAATGCTGCCGGCGAGGCCTATGGCGAAGAACGCCTCATGCAAGAACTCTCGCCATACCACGAAGCGCATTGGGGTGCCAATACACTGGTGGAATTAGTCAATGCCTCGGTACTACGTTTCATCGGTGAGCGTCCATTATCTGACGACATGACTCTAGTAGTCGCCAAAGTGCCAGAAGCGGGCGCGTTGCCCAGCCGCCTGTGCCTGCCACGCGCGCTTGACCGCATCACAGAACTACGCGGCTTTCTAGATCAATTCGCCGCCGAGGCGCAGTTGCCTGACGAAGTCATTGATCGATTGGTGCTTGTGGCCGTTGAGAACTTTACCAACACCGTACGACACTCCAGCAGTGAAGTAGCGAACTCCGTTTTGGAACTGCAGATTCGCAAAGTGGATAACACCGTTTGGCTGCTCATGGAGGCCCTGGGGCCTTACTTCGACCCGATTCGCGAAACCATTGAACCAGAAGGCGAGTTCGACCTGACCCGCGAAGGCGGCTTTGGCCTACACATCATCAACGCAATGACTGATGATTTTCGATACTCACACGCAGCGGGCGTCAACAAAAGCGAATTTGGCTTTCACTGTCCTATTTAAATGAGGGCGTGTGTAGTTTTTCAGCCCTCTTCTTTTCAGCCCACTATGCAGGCATAGCATAGACTGGAAAAGGTATTTTTGTTGGTGCTACAGGCACCCGATGCCAACACACTCACTCCATCACCAAGTGCGACACGCATGAAAGCGCAAGGTATCGGCGAATGGAAATAGGGGTTCCCACCAAGCGCAGGCTCAAGTTTCGCGTTGCCAGAGACTGCTCAAGTAGCAACAGCAAGCCGACGAAAGCGCTGTCGATGCTGCTAACTTCGGCCATATGCATGTCCACAGAGGTACCAGCCTCTTGTGCGCGGGTAAAAGCCTCACGAACGGGTGTAAGGTTTGTAGTGTTCCAAGCGCCGCTCAAACGCATTACGCTCGTAGTTGACTGCACCTGAAAATCGACCGATGCACTGCGCAATGCATCAGCACTGGGCTTACGGGTGGCTTGGTACCAGGCTAAAGGCAGAACACGTGTGGCCAGCATGCGCAAGAAGGACAGACCGTCGTTGGCATACCGCTTCACCAAGGTACTTTCTTCTTTGACGCGCCATACCCACTCTAGGCCGGAGCGTTGCATCCAGCTAGGCGCTCGCTGAACACTACCGGCCACGAAATTAATGACCGCACCCAGATGTCCAATCACCGGCGCATTGATGCTGTTGTAGTTGCGGCATATCCAATCTTGGCCTTTGGCAGCACCCAAGGACACCACCACCATATCGGGTTCGCTTAGATTAATGCACTCAAGAATATCGTCACGAGACATTTCTTCGGTGTTGACGAACCCCGGATAAATATAGCCCGTAGGCAACACTCCAACTGACTGGTCACCAATGGCCAGGCAAGCAGTTTGCCCAACGCCTCTCGGACCGCCAAAGAAGAAAACTCGCCACAGACTCTCTGTTTGTTTGCATAAGCGATCAAACAAGTCGGAACCACTGACACGTTCCCGAATGGGTATATGCAGCACCTTTGCAACCCACACCAATGGCATGCCGTCTGCCAGGCTGAGGTTGCTCATGCAAACCGATTCCCGAAACTCGGGTTGCTTCTGGCTTGCTATAACGAAATTGAGGTTGGGAGTTGAGAAAAAACACTTTTCACGGCTGATGCGCGCATTTTGTAACATGCGCACCGCCTGGTCCATGGACATTGCGTCGATTGGCAGACCCATGACGCAGTGAACATTTCGGAAAAAGTCAGCCATTTCAATACTCTCGCTGGTTGCCACTGTTAGTTTTTCGTGGAGTTCAACCATTGAACCGGATTTCAATGGCCAGTGTGTTACCGGATTGTGACTTCCGGTCACACTGGCTTGTTGGGCCGCGCTCAGGACGTGCGGCCGTAGGCATCCTCAAAGCGCACGATGTCGTCTTCGCCCAAGTAACTACCTGATTGCACTTCCACCATCTCCAGGTCTACACGACCGGGGTTTTCCAAGCGGTGGGTGGTGCCCAGTGGGATGTAGGTGGACTGGTTCTCGGACAACAACAAGGTCTCATCACCCTTGGTGACTTTGGCAGTACCGCTGACCACAATCCAATGCTCGGCGCGGTGGTGGTGCATTTGCAGCGACAAGGTGGCACCGGGCTTGACCACGATGCGCTTGACCTGAAACCGCCCGCCGTTGTCCACGCTGTCGTACCAACCCCAAGGGCGATAAACCTTGCGATGCATTTGGCCCTCAGAGCGTGAAGCGGCTTTGAGTTGATCAACGATCTTCTTGACGTCTTGGGTCTTGTCTTTGTGCGCCACCAAAATGGCGTCCACCGTTTCAACCACCACCAAATCAGACACGCCCACACAAGCAATCAAGCGGCTGTTAGACATGGCCAGTGTGTTGGTGCTGCCTTGCATCAGCACGTCGCCACGGGTCACGTTGCCATTGCCGTCTTTAGGTAGCACCGCCCACAAAGCCTCCCATGCACCCACATCGGACCAACCCGCGTCCAGTGGGAGTACCACGGCATCTGGCAGGGTAGAGCCAGCGGGCTTGCCGGCAATGCGCTCCATGACGGCATAGTCAATTGAGTCGCTGGGGCATTTGGCAAATTCTTCTTTACCCATACGTACAAACTCGCCGTCAGTCTTGCCATTCGTCCAAGACAACTGGCAAGCGGCATGGATGTCAGGGCGGCATTGGGCGATGGCGGCAAGCCATACGGAGGCCTTGACCATAAACAAGCCGCTGTTCCACAGGTAGCCGCCTTCAGCGATATAGCGCTGTGCCGTAGCTGCGTCTGGCTTCTCAACAAAGCGCTGGATTAATTTGGCGTCTATGCCTTGGGCGCCCACATCGGCACCAGCCTGAATGTATCCATAACCCGTCTCTGGCGCGCTGGGAACAATGCCAAATGTCACCACAGCACCCCCTGCGGCGAGTTGCGCGCCTTGGCGCACAACAGCCTGAAAGGCTGCGACGTTGGTAATGACGTGGTCTGCGGGCATGACCAACAGCACCGGGTCCGCACCACCCACCATTGCGGCGAGGGCTCCAATGGTCAGCGCGGGTGCCGTGTTTTTGCCCATGGGCTCCAACACCAGAGTGCCTGGATCGCCCATCAAGCGCAGTTGTTCTGCAATGACAAAGCGGTATTCTTCGTTGCACACCACCATCGGAGCATCCAACTCGGCGCCTTCAATACCTTTCAAGCGTCGCACAGTGGCTTGCAGAAGTGAATCGTTGTCCACCAATGGCAGCAGTTGCTTGGGGTATTTTTCGCGGGACAAGGGCCACAGACGCGTGCCT
The DNA here is from genome assembly GCA_041181325.1 of Pseudomonadota bacterium. Taxonomy (GTDB): domain Bacteria; phylum Pseudomonadota; class Gammaproteobacteria; order Burkholderiales; family Burkholderiaceae_C; genus Allorhodoferax. Next base: position 6,567 of record JBEGPS010000018.1, on the reverse strand, counting down.
GAGCCGCCAGAGAGAACGAGTGGTTGAATGTGCATGATGGGCTAGTGGAGTTGGGTGGGGGGGTGGATAAATTGAATTACAACTCGGTGTGCTCGGCAATAGCGTTGGCTAAATATTCGATTTTTTGCTGCATGTCTTCATCAGTGTCCGCATGCTTGCGGGCGATGGCAGCAAACTCTGAACTGACGACCATGAAGGCATCCACCACATCGGGGTCGAAATGGGCCCCGCGCTCACCAGCGATGACCAACACGGCGGCGTCGTGCGAGATGCCATCTTTGTACACCTTGTTTCCAATCAGTGCGTCGTAGACGTCAGCCAGTGCCACGATCCGCGCAGACAAGGGAATAGCTGTGCCCGCCAGCCCTTGGGGATAACCTTTACCGCTCCATTTTTCGTGGTGTGAAAGCGTTAGCTCTTTGACCAGTGTCAACAAAGAAGACGAACGGCCCAGGGTTTTTTCGGCCTGCACCACCGCAGCGTGGCCCAATCTGGGGTGGGTGCGCATGATGGCCAGCTCGTCCGGCGATAAGCGGCCAGGTTTGAGTAAAACACGGTCGGGCACGCCCACCGTGCCCATGTCGTAAAACGGCACGCTAGACACCAGTGCCTCGATATGGACCGGCGTCAATGCGCCTGCGTGAATGGGTTGGCTAGCAAGTTGACTGGCCAGCAGACGCACGTAGCGCTGCACACGGATCAAATGGCTTTCGGTATCAGAGTCGCGCAGTTCTGCCAACGTGGCCGTGGCAAATAGCAGCACCTGCTGCGCGTGCAAAGCGTCAGTAGAGTCGTTGCTGACGGGGGGCTGAGCTGGGTGCATCGAGTTTCTCCTTGGCAAACTAAACATGTGACATGTCTAGCTATTCTGCCATCGCAGCCCGCTGACAAACCCATACCGCGTTATGGTTTTCCGCTTGCAGCACAGCCAAGGGGGGCAGCTACGGCCAGGTTGTCAGCCGAATAGTAGTCATTTTTGCCTGTAGCCCCCGTACAGCTTGCGTAGAAAGCTATTATATTTATAGCAGTCTTAGCGGCTAATTCCGGGCGACAAGCGTTCGATCAGGCCATTGAGCTCGTCCAGCGACCCAAACTGGATCACCAGCTCACCCATTTCCTCAAAGCGGCCGTTGCGCTTGACGCGCTTTTTGATGTGCACGTCCACCTGCGCCATCAGCAAGTCAGACAGCTCTTCTTCCACGCGTTTCAAGTCGCGGGACTTTTCTTTTTTTGGCTTTTGCGGGGTCAGCGCAAACTCGGCGCTGAGCTTTTTGACCAAACTCTCGGATTCGCGCACCGACATTTTCTTGGTGGCAATCTGGGTGGCGGCGGTAATCTGGGTGGCGCGGTCCAGCGCCAGCAAGGCACGGGCGTGGCCCATGTCAATGTCACCCGCCATCAGCATGGTTTGCACGGGGTCGGCCAAGTTCAACAGGCGCAGCAGGTTACTGGCAGCGCTGCGCGAACGGCCCACGGCTTGTGCAGCGGTTTCGTGCGTCAGGCCGAATTCTTTGATTAGGCGCTGCAGACCCTGCGCTTCTTCCAGCGGATTGAGGTCTTCGCGCTGGATGTTTTCAATCAGCGCCATGGCGGCAGCGGCCTCATTGGGCACATCGCGCACCAGCACTGGCACGCTGTCCAGCCCAGCCAACTTGGCAGCACGGAAACGGCGCTCACCGGCAATGATCTCGTACACCGGGCGGGACGTGCCCCCACCGGGCAAACCGACACCGGCCGCCTGCGCTTTTTCGCGGGCCACCACGGAGTCCGCTTCGCTCAGCCGACGCACCAAAATCGGCTGCATGATGCCCTGCACCTTGATGCTCTCGGCCAGCTCGTACAGCGCGCCTTCGTCCATGCGGGTACGGGGCTGGTAAACACCGGCCACCATGTCCGACAACAGCAAGGTGCTGGGCAAAATGGCGGCGGCCGCAGCGGCCTCTTCTGGCGTAGGGTCCGAGACTTTGGGGCCTAAGAGCGCTTCCAACCCCATTCCCAATCCCTTAGGTTTCTTCGTGACCATGGTCGATTTCCTTCTAAATTTTTGTTGACGTGTGAATCAGCGGCTGCAGCAGGGCGTAGCCCTCGGGCCAATCGCCCAGATTCGATTCGGTATTGATGTGGCCCCGTGCGCCGTAGTTCACGAACTGGGCACCCCAGGCATTGGCAAACTGCTGCGCACGGTCAAAGGTGCAATACGGGTCACTGGTGCTGCCCACCAGAATGCTGTTGAACGGCAGGCGCTGCAGCGGCACAGGCCACCAGCTTTTGAGCGCAGCGCGCAACTCTTCGCGCTCGGGGTCGCCAGGCGCCACCAACAAAGCGCCCTGCACCAGATGCGTGTTGCGCGAGTGCGAAGCCCATGCTGCTGCTAGCAAACAGCCAAGACTGTGCGCCACCAGTACGCTGGGGCCTGTTTGTGCCAGCAGCACGTCTTCCAGTCGCGCAATCCAGTCCCCACGCAGCGGGCGCATCCAGTCGTGCTGCTCCACGCGCTCCATGCCATACAGTGGCTCCCACCGGCTTTGCCAGTGGTCGGGACCGGAGTTTTGCCATCCTGGCAATACAAGAAGGTTGGGACTGGACATATCTGCGCGGGTTAGGTTGGATTTTGCTATGAATTCAGGAGCTGCTTACGCATGCTATACGTGGGCTGGAAGCCAATTTGACATCTAATCTACATGCTGGCGATGCGTATAACCATTTCCTGCGCAAACGCCACAAACGCCTGCGCTCCTTTGGAACTGGGGTCAAATACCACGCCGGGCAAACCGTAACTGGGCGCTTCGGCCAGGCGCACGTTGCGCGGAATCACGGTGTTGAACACCTTGTCGCCAAAGTGCGCCTTGAGCTGATCACTCACCTGCTGCTGCAGGGTAATGCGCGGATCGAACATCACCCGCAGCAGACCGATGATCTGCAGGTCGTCGTTGAGGTTGGCTTTAACTTGCTTGATGGTGTTGACCAGATCGGTCAGTCCTTCGAGCGCAAAGTATTCGCACTGCATCGGCACGATGACGCCGTGCGCGCAGCACAGACCATTCAAGGTGAGCATGCTCAAACTAGGTGGGCAATCGATCAGCACAAAATCGTATTCGCTGGCCACGGCGGCAATAGCAAGTTTTAAGCGGCGCTCGCGGCGCTCCACTTCCACCAGCTCGACTTCGGCACCGGCCAGTTCGCGGTTGGCGCCCAGAATGTCGTAGCTGCAGCCGCCGTCTTTGAGCTTGTCACTCTGCACGCGCGCCTCGGTAATGGACGCAGATTCCAGCAGCACGTCGTACACGGTCAGTTCCAGCTTGCGCTTGTCTACGCCCGAACCCATGGTGGCATTGCCCTGGGGATCGAGGTCAATCATCAGCACCCGCTGCCCCACCTTGGCCAGGCCCGCAGCCAAATTCACCGTGGTGGTGGTTTTGCCGACGCCACCTTTTTGGTTGGCAACACAGAATATTTTGGCCATGACGAACTAGATAAAAATGACTACGAACCAAGGGACTGAAAATGTTTCACGTGAAACCCCGCACCCACCCACACCATTGACGCAACGACCACTCACCGGGACATCGCCAAACGAATTCCAAACCCGACCAAGAACACACCCGCCACCTTTTCCAGCGCACGGCTAATCATGGGGTTGGCACGCACGCGCTCTGCGAGAAAATGGGTGAGCAATGTAGCGCCCAAGCCATACAGAAAAGTGAGCACCGCAATAGTGGCAGCCATAAAGGCATATGTCACCAAGCCCTGCTGGCGAACCGGGTCCACAAACAAGGGGAAGAACGCCATGTAAAACAAAATGGCCTTGGGATTGAGCAAGGTGATCACCATGGCTTGGCGCAGGTAATGCCCAGCCTTGATGTTGAGCACCGGCGCGGCGCCGGGTTTGGCTAGCAACATCTTGACACCCAACCAAAACAGATACGCCGCTCCCGCCCACTGCACTAGGTTGAAAGCATCAGGGTAAGCTGCCAAAAGTGCCGCCACACCAGCCACTGCGGACCACATTAACACCTGATCACCCAGGATCACACCCAAAGTGGCGGCCAGTCCACCCACGATTCCACCTTTGCTAGTAGACGTGACCAGTGCCAGATTGCCCGGGCCAGGGATCAGCAAAAACACGATGATGGTGGCGACAAATGTGCCGTAGTCGGTAACGCCGAGCATGGGGTGGTTTCTGGTTGGGGAAGGGTTGAGTTTACGTTGGAAATTACGGGGGCCGAATTGCGGAGTGCCATCATGCTATCTCCAGCTCGGTAACCACCTGGTCAATCTTGCCAACTCACATCAGTAGGGACATAGCGACCGGGTTACTTCTGAGCCCGCGTAGTGCGATGGCATACGCCGCTGTTCGTGTCACCCGGCCTTCGGCCTCCTTCTTTACCTCACTGCGACGCAGGCCACCACACTACGCTACGACGGGAGTTAGGGCGGTCGAGGCACGTCAAAACCTAGATGGTTTGGCTATGGCTTATGACTTTGAATGGGGCTTGGGGCTTTCCACATTACACAAAATGGGTAGGGTGGTGTGTTTTGCGTAGGTAAAAGGGGGAGCCCGCAGGGCAGAGGACACGAAGCAAAACGCATCGCCCTACCCATTCCCACCCAAGGCCACAGGAGCCCAAAAACCAACTACCCCGCAACCTTCCGCATCCACACAATGCACCGCTGCGCATCCAGCCCGGGCACCACCAGTTGTTCCACGTGAAACACTTCAACCGAAGACGGCAATGCAGCCATCTCGTCCGCAGGATGCTTGCCCTTCATGCCCATCCACCCACCCGGCCTCGCCAAGGCTTGGCTGGACCAAGTGACAAAATCGACCAGCGAAGCAAACGCCCGCGAACTCACCACGTCGTAGGGTTCCGTCAAACTCTCCACCCGCGCGTGAATGCCCCGCAGGTTGGGTAACTTCAACGTGACCGCCACCTGCTGAATGAATGCTGCCTTTTTGGCCACCGTGTCCACGCAATGCACCGTGATCTGCGGGCAGCAGATGGCAATCACCACGCCGGGCAAGCCTGCACCAGAGCCCACATCCAGCAAACGCACCCCGGCGCTAGCATCTTTGGCCAGCGCTACCACTTGCAACGACAAAGGTTTGATCACGGCCAAGCTGTCGAGCATGTGGTGGGTCAACATCTCAGCGGGGTTACGCACCGCGGTCAGGTTGTAGACCTTGGTCCACTTCTGAATCAAGGCCAGGTAATCCAGCAACTGCGCCTTTTGAGCAGCAGTGAGATCCAAGCCCAACGCGACCAATCCTTGCTCTAACGTGGCCAGAAAAGCCGAACTTTCAATGCTCACGATTCACCTCTTCATTTATAACTTTGGCAAAGTGGACTCGCCCAGCACGCACAACTGCGTCAATCATTGCGCTTACGGACTACTGAGCGTGCCTCACAGCACGCCCGCCGCCAAGCTCGCACAACAAAGGAACGCGTATCAGGCAGCCACCGCCTTCTCTACAAACCCTTTGAAGTGACCCTTCTTCAGGTGAATCAACAACAACGAAATTGTCGCAGGGGTAATGCCGGACAAGCGCGAGGCTTGGCCCAGTGTTTCGGGTCGGTATTTATTCAAACGCTGGCGGGCTTCAATGCTCAGTGCCGACACCTGCATGTAGTCCAGCTCGGATGGGAGGCGCAGGTTTTCATAGTGACTGGCGCGTTCTACCTCGTCTTTTTGGCGGTCGATGTAGCCTGAGTACTTGGCGGCAATTTCCACTTGCTCCACCACACTGGCCACAAATACGTCTTGCGCGACCACCGCGTCCGCCTCACCCGATTCCCGCAGTACGGCGGCGGGCAGGTCGGCGTTGGCGTATTTGCCGTCGTTTAATGTCATGAGTCCGGCGTAGCTCACATCCGGGCGGCGCAGCAGGTCGGCCAAGTTGTATTCGTGGTCAATCGACTTGCCCAACACGCGCTCGGACTCTGAGGGCGGCAGGTTATTGGGGTTCACCCAAATGTTGCGCAGACGCTCTGTTTCACGTGAAACAGCCTCGCACTTGCGGCAAAACGCGGTCCATCGAGCGTCATCCACCAAGCCCAACTTGCGGCCCGTCTCGGTCAGTCGGGCATCGGCATTGTCTTCGCGCAGCTGCAAGCGGAACTCGGCACGGCTGGTGAACATGCGGTACGGCTCGGTCACGCCCTTGGTAATCAGGTCGTCCACCAGCACACCCAAGTAAGCCTCGTCCCGCGCCGGTAGCCAGGTGTCACCCACATAGTCCATCTGCCCTGCCGCGCTGGCCGCCGCGTTGCCGCCACCCAGGCTGCGCACTTGCAGCGCCGCGTTAATGCCCGCAAACATGCCCTGGGCCGCCGCCTCTTCATACCCCGTGGTGCCGTTGATCTGCCCGGCAAAAAACAAGCCGCCAATCTGGCGTGTCTCAAAGCTGCTTTTCAGGCTGCGCGGGTCGAAGTAGTCGTATTCAATGGCGTAGCCGGGCCGCAGAATGTGCGCGTTCTCCAGCCCGGCCATGCTGCGCACCAACTCGTACTGGATGTCGAACGGCAAGCTGGTGCTAATGCCGTTGGGGTAGTACTCGTGGGTGGTCAG
>JBEGPS010000017.1:0-2537 GCA_041181325.1 Pseudomonadota bacterium | reverse complement strand
CACTGACCTGCCCGGAAAGAAATTTGCAGGTAGCTGCGATTCATCATTTTTTTCACATCGCAGACGCCACATTTCACACGGCAAAACGGGCTGGTGCCCCCTGCCGCGATTACCATGCAGGCTCATCCGAGGAGACACCAAAATGACCGTAATCACCACCATTGAAGACCTGCGCGTAATGGCCAAAAGGCGGGTGCCCCGCATGTTTTACGACTACGCTGACTCGGGCAGCTGGACCGAGAGCACCTACCGCGCCAACAGCGCTGATTTTCAAAAAATCAAGCTGCGCCAGCGCGTGGCGGTCAACATGGAAAACCGCACCACTGCCACCACCATGGTGGGGCAGGCCGTAAAAATGCCGGTATGCATTGCGCCCGTGGGCCTGACAGGCATGCAATGCGCTGACGGCGAAATTAAGGCGGCCAAGGCGGCTGAGAAATTTGGCATTCCGTTCACCCTGTCGACCATGAGCATTTGCTCGATAGAGGACATTGCCGAAAACACCACTGCGCCGTTTTGGTTTCAGCTCTACATGATGCGTGACCGTGAGGCCATGAGCCGCATGATAGAGCGCTGCAAAGTGGCCAAGTGCAGCGCCTTGGTGCTCACGCTCGATTTGCAGGTCATCGGCCAACGCCACAAAGACCTGAAAAACAAGATGCGGGCATCGGTCATTCCGACCTTGGGCAACATTCTCAACATTGCCACCAAACCGGGCTGGGTGCTGGGCATGATGGGCACGCGCCGCCATACGTTTCGCAACTTGGTGGGCCATGTGAAAGGCGTGAGCGACATGAGTTCGCTGGCCTCGTGGACCAACGAACAGTTTGACCCCACCCTGAATTGGGAGGACGTGGCCTGGGTCAAAGCGCAGTGGGGCGGCAAGCTCATCCTTAAGGGCATCATGGACGTGGAAGACGCCAAGCTGGCTGTGGCCAGCGGTGCCGACGCCATTGTGGTGAGCAACCACGGTGGCCGCCAACTGGACGGCGCGCCCAGCAGCATCGAAGCCCTGCCGGCCATTGTGGCCGCTGTGGGCAACCAGATTGAAGTGTGGATGGATGGCGGCATTCGCAGCGGTCAAGACGTGCTCAAAGCCTGGGCTTTGGGCGCCAAGGGTGTGATGATTGGCCGCGCCATGGTGTACGGCCTGGGTGCCATGGGCGAGGCGGGTGTCACCAAAGCGCTGGAAATTATCCACAAAGTGCTAGACGTTACTATGGCCTTTTGTGGCCACACCAATATTCAGCATGTCGACCAACGCATCTTTATCCCCGGAACCTACCCTGCCTGAAAAAGACCGACGCGTCAGCCCCTGGTGGCGCGCGCTTGCCTATGTACTAGCCATCGTGCTGGGGCTGGCCATTGCGTCTGCCATGAGCATGTTTGAGCAGTTCAAGGCGCAAATCGGGCACATGCAAAAGCAGCTGCAAGCGGTGGCGCAAATCAAAAGTATTGCGGTGCTGACGGATGAGCTGCACGCCCCCGCCATGCTAATTACCCAAGACCCGCAAGAATTTACCTTACAACTGCAGCGCCTGAATGCGGTGACTGAGGGCCAGGAAGACAGCATGCAGCTTTGGGCGCTATCAGGTACCGCGCGGCCCAAGTCACTGGGCGTGCTGACTGCCAAGCTCAAAACGCAGCGCCTAAACGCCAGCGACAAAGACCTGGCCAACATCGACACCCTGGCCATCAGCGTAGAAAACAGGGGTGGCGTAGACCCTGCCAAGGGCCCGCGCCTGCCCTACCTGTTTCAGGGCGCGGTAATACAAAAATCCCGCTAAGCGGCTAAGCGGCGTGCCCCCCATCCGCCGGATTGCCCACCTGGACATGGACGCGTTTTATGCGTCCGTGGAGCTGCTGCGCTACCCGCAGCTCAAAGGGCTGCCCGTGGTGATTGGTGGCGGGCGCAGGCGTGAGGATGATTTGCTGGGCCGCTTGCGCATCGCCAGGCCTGATGAAGAGTGGAACGAGCAAGTGCTGCATCGCATTCCGCTCGACTTTTTCCCCCTGCTCAAAGACTACACCGGGCGCGGCGTGATTACCACCGCCACCTACGCGGCGCGCCAGTTCGGCGTGGGCTCGGCCATGGGGCTGATGAAGGCGGCCAAGCTGTGCCCGCAGGCCATCCTTTTACCGGTGGACTTTACTCAGTACCGGCACTACTCGCAGCGCTTCAAGGCCATCATTACCGACATTGCGCCGCTGATGGAAAACCGGGGCGTGGACGAAGTGTACATCGACTTCACCGACGTGCCCGGCGGCCAGCGCGAAGCCGGCCGGGTGCTGGCGCGCCTGATTCAAAAAGCCATTTTTATTGATACCGGCTTGACCTGCTCGGTGGGCGTGGCACCCAACAAACTGCTGGCCAAAATGGCCAGCGAGTTCAACAAGCCTAACGGCATTGCCATCGTGATGGAAGACGACCTGGCTGACAAAATATGGCCGCTGGCCTGCCGCAAGATCAACGGCATTGGCCCCAAAGCCGACGCCAAGTTGCAGGCCCTGGGCATCACCACCATTGCGCAGTTGGC
>JBEGPS010000016.1:0-2823 GCA_041181325.1 Pseudomonadota bacterium | reverse complement strand
ACCTGCGCGCGCGCGCTCATAGGGTGTGGCGTGGTGAATGGGTTTGCCATCTAATTCAATAGACCCCGTTTTAATGGGTACCAAACCCATCATGGACTTCAACAGCGTGGTCTTACCCACTCCGTTGCGGCCCAGCACTACCGTGACCTTGCCTAGCTGTGCATTCAGGCTCACATCCCGCAAGATGTGTGAGCCACCATAGTATTGATTGACGTTTTTGACGGTCAGCATTGTGTTAGCGGCCTAGATAGACTTCAATTACGCGGGGGTCTGCCTGCACTTGGTCTAGCGTGCCCTGGGCCAATACCGAACCATCGCACAGCACGGTAACAATGTCGCTTATGGTGCGGATAAAACTCATATCGTGCTCTACGACCATCAATGAGTGCTTGCCTTTGAGCGACAAAAACAGTTCTGCAGTGCGTTCAGTTTCTTGATCCGTCATACCCGCAACAGGTTCATCCAGCAGCAATAGCTTGGGGTCTTGCATCAGCAGCATGCCAATTTCAAGCCACTGCTTTTGGCCATGGCTTAGCGTGCCCGCCAACCGAGTCAGGCTGTCTGCCAAGTGAATGGTATGCAGCACTTCCGCGAGGCGGTCGCCTTGGCCCGAATCGAGGCGAAAAAACATGGAAGGTTTAACGCCCTTGTCTGTTTTCAGCGCCAGCTCCAGATTTTCGAATACGGTCAATTGCTCGAACACGGTGGGCTTTTGAAACTTTCGGCCAATACCCAGCTGCGCAATCTCGGGCTCGCTGTAGCGCAACAGGTCAATCGTGCTACCAAAAAACACCGTGCCACTGTCGGGCCGTGTTTTGCCGGTGATGATGTCCATCATGGTGGTCTTACCCGCGCCGTTGGGCCCAATGATGCAGCGCAATTCACCAGGTGCAATATCCAGCGAGAGCTTGTTGATGGCTTTGAAGCCATCAAAGCTCACGCACACGTCTTCCAAGTACAGAATGCGCCCGTGCGTGACGTCGACTTCACCATCGGTATGTACGCGTGAAAATCCAGCGGCACGCCCGCCCGACTCAGTCTCGCCTTTGCGGGCACTCAGTTCCGCCATGCGCGCTTCGACCCGCTTGGCACCTTGCTCCAACAGATCGGGTGTCATGCGTTGCCCCTCCTCAATTTCTTGACCAAACCGACCACGCCGTCGGGCAAATACAGCGTCACCCCGATGAACAACGCCCCCAAGAAGTAGAGCCAAAACTCAGGGTAAGCCACGGTCAGCCAGCTCTTGGCACCGTTGACCAAGAATGCGCCCACTATCGGGCCAATCAATGTGGCCCTGCCACCCACCGCAGCCCAGATGGCAATCTCAATCGAATTGGCAGGACTCATCTCGCCCGGGTTGATGATGCCCACTTGGGGCACATACAAGGCACCCGCCACACCGCACATCATGGCGGAAATAGTCCAAATAGTGAGCTTGTAGCCCAGTGGGGAATAGCCACTGAACATGACACGGCTCTCCGCGTCGCGCACCGCTTGCAGCACCCGGCCAAACTTGCTGTTCACCAGCCACCGGGCCATTAGAAAGAAGCCCAGCAGCGTGATGGAAGTCAGCACAAACAGGGTCATGCGCATGGAAGGTGTGGCAATGGGAATATTCAGAATACGTTTGAAATCGGTAAAGCCGTTGTTGCCGCCAAAGCCGGTTTCGTTGCGAAAGAAGAGCAACATGGCGGCAAATGTCATGGCCTGGGTGATGATGGAGAAATACACCCCTTTGATGCGCGAACGAAACGCAAAGTAGCCAAAGACAAAGGCCACCACGCCAGGTGCAGCCACCACCAATATCAGAGTGGCAACAAAGCTGTCCGAAAAGGTCCAGTGCAAAGGCAGCACCTTCCAGTCCAAAAACACCATGAAGTCGGGCAGCGCGCTTTTGTAGTTGCCATCCAACCCAATTTGGCGCATCAGATACATACCCATGGCATAGCCGCCGAGTGCAAAAAATACACCGTGCCCCAATGACAAGATGCCGGTGTAGCCCCAAATCAAATCCATGGCCAACGCACAAATGGCGTAGCACATGATCTTGGCCACCAAGCCCACGGCAAAGTCGCTCAGGTGGAACACGCTGTCCGCAGGCACCCAGAGGTTGAGCACGGGCACTACGGCGCACAGCAGCACCAACAGCATAAGCCAACTGCTCCAGCCCGCGCGGGTGAGCAACGGAGCAGGTGTGGGGAGTATCAGTGGGGTCATGCTTCTGCGCTCCGGCCCTTCATGGCAAATATGCCTTGCGGACGCTTTTGAATAAAAATGATGATGAAAACCAGCACGGCAATTTTGGCCAGCACTGCACCGGTCCAGCCTTCCAAAAACTTATTCAAGATGCCCAGGCCGAGCGCGGCATATACGGTGCCCGCCAGCTGGCCCACACCACCCAGCACGACCACCATGAAGGCATCCACGATATAGCCCTGCCCCAAGTCAGGCCCCACATTGCCCACCTGGCTCAAAGCGCAACCTGCCAGCCCCGCAATGCCAGAGCCCAAGGCAAAAGCATAGGTATCGATGCGTGCCGTGTTGACACCCATGCACGAAGCGATGGGTCGGTTTTGGGTCACGCCGCGAACAAACAATCCCAGACGAGTTTTGCCGATCAAAAATGCAACACCAGCCAGCACCGCAAATGCAAACCCGACGATGACCAAGCGGTTGTAAGGTAGCGACAAATTGCCCATCAGTTGCACGCCCCCGCTCATCCAGCTGGGGTTCTCTACCCCCACGTTTTGCGCACCGAAGATGGTGCGCACCAACTGCATCAGCATCAGGCTGATACCCCAGGTAGCCAACAACGTCTCCAAC
>JBEGPS010000015.1:0-5202 GCA_041181325.1 Pseudomonadota bacterium | reverse complement strand
GCAATTATTGGCTGCAATGGGCCACGGCAAATAAGCCCAACGCACAGACGGGTAGTGAATAATCTCGGTTCGAAAGGTGGAGCACCTGTGCTACAAAAAGTTTTGATCGTTGACGACACCGAAATCAACCTGATTTTGTTCAGTGCGTTGATTAAAAAGTTAGACGAATGTGAGCCATACAGTTTTGACGATCCCCGTGCTGGACTTGCCTGGGCTACGCACAATGTGCCTGATTTGATCATCCTCGATTACATGATGCCGGACGTCGATGGGCTTGAATTTATCCGTCTGCTGCATGAAATTCCTGGGCGTGACAGCGTGCCGATCTTGATGATTACAGCCAATGATCAAAAGCAAATTCGCTACAGGGCCTTGGATATGGGGGCTAGCGACTTTTTGACCAAGCCCGTAGACAAGATCGAGTTTTTGGCGCGCGCTAAAAATATGTTGACGCTCAACGAGAGCCGTAAAAAATTGGCTAGCCATGCCGATTGGCTGGCTGATGAGGTGCGCAAGGCCACCAAAGAAATCGTCGAGCGCGAACATGAGACCGTTGTTCGACTGTCGCGCGCTGCCGAATACCGCGACCCGGAAACCGGTGCACACATCTTGCGTATGGCGCATTTTTCGCAGCTGATTGCCCGCGAAATGGGACTGTCGCTGGAAGATCAAAACATGTTGCTAGAGGCGGCACCCATGCACGACATCGGAAAGGTGGGTATTCCCGACAAAATTTTACTCAAACCAGGCCGACTTGATCCCCAAGAGTTTGCAATCATGAAGCAACACTCCGCTATTGGTTATGAATTGCTCAAGGGCAGCTCGTCCATGGCGTTGCAGGCGGGGGCTGAAATTGCGCTCGGCCACCATGAGAAGTTTGACGGTTCAGGCTATCCCGCAGGCATCCAAGGCAAAAATATACCCATATTTAGTCGCATTGTGGCTGTGGCTGATGTGTTTGATGCACTCACCTCAAATCGACCCTACAAAAAGGCGTGGGCCCTTGACCAGGCCGTTGAGTTCTTGAAGGCAGGCGCTGGCAGCCATTTTGATCCCGACTGCATTGCTGCATTTTTGAAAGCTTGGGAAGATGTAATGGCTGTGCGACAGCGCTATCCATAGACCTTGCAGCCACCCACGGCCTACTTTGAGTCAATCGATAGTCTGAATTTGCTATAAATACTATAGCTGGTTACGCAATGCCAGCGAGGGCTGCTGGCATATTTTCTATCTATTTCAATATTAAAACTGGAATTGGGGCGTGGGTGAGCACATGCTGTGTTTCGCTGCCCAGAAGCAGGCGTTTGATGCCTTTTCGGCCATGTGAGGCCATCACGATCAGGTCGCAATCGTGTTTTTTGGCGGCAGCCAGCAGTGCGTCAGACACCACGTCTGACTTCACCACCAGCGCTTTGGTTGCTACACCTTTGGTGGTAGCTGTCTTTTTGACACCATCAACGATGGCTTGGGCTTCCTCGGCCCACTTTTTCTCTACCGATTGCACATCGCTGGCTTGCAGGCCAATGCCGCCTTCAAAATAGCTTTGGGGGTAACGTGGTACCACTTTCAATGCCACTAACTCTGCACCACACACGGCGGCCAGATCGATGGCAGTAGATACCGCTTTTTTGGAGAGCTTTGATCCGTCGGTGGCTACCAAAATACGTTGGTACATAAAGTACTCCTTTGGGTTGTAAAAATTCAAGATTACGCTTTGCAAGACCGAGAGTCTTGATCTGCATCAAGCAGCGATCGTCTAGCTGCGGCACACTCAATCCCTATGTCGATTGTGAGTTTTCCATTGTCTAACCCTGAGCGTCCTGCGGTGGTGCCCCACAGTACAGACGTGCTGCGATTGTTGGATGATCCGCTGGAGTGGGGCGCTTTTAGCCGTCCGTCCAACCGGGGGTCAAACTTTTGGGAGTCGAGTGTTGTGATTGAGGGCATGCACTGCGCAGCCTGCTCGCTTACGGTTGAGGACGCGCTAAGCCGCGTGCCGGGAGTGCTGGAGGTGAGCGTAAGTGCGGCCAGCCACCGCGCCAAAGTGGTTTGGTCTGCCGCTGTCGTGCAGCCATCCCAATGGATGGCTGCGGTGCAAAGCAGTGGCTACCGCGCGGTGCCTGCCAATGATGTGTTTGCCAGCGAGCGCCGTAAGGTGGAAACCCGCCAGGCCCTATGGCGCTGGTTGGTGGCGGGGCTGTGCATGATGCAGGTCATGATGTACGCCTACCCGGCCTACGTGGCGCGCGGGCTGGATTTAACAGCCGAAATGGAAGCCTTGCTGCGCTGGGCTTCATGGGTATTAACGCTGCCGGTGATGCTGTTTTCATGCGGGCCTTTTTTTCGCAATGCGCTGCGCGATGTTCGCCAAGGGCGCGTCAGCATGGACTTGCCTGTGGCGCTGGGCATTGGTATTACCTTCATCATGAGTTCGGTGGGTACTTTTGAGCCACAGGGTATTTTTGGCCGTGAGGTGTACTTTGACTCGCTCACCATGTTCGTGTTCTTTTTACTGACCGGGCGCTGGTTAGAGCTGCGTCTGCGCGACCGCACTGCAGGCGCGTTAGAGGCGCTGATGAACCGCGTACCCGACAGTGTGGAGCGTTTGTGTTCCAACGGTGCGTTTGAGCGGGTCGCGGTGCGCCGCTTGGTGGTGGGTGATGTGGTGCGGGTGCAGCCTGGTGAGGCGTTTGCTGCCGATGGTGTAGTAGAGCAGGGCAGCACGCTGGTGGACGAGGCTTTGCTCACCGGCGAGTCGCGCCCTATGCCGCGCGCGGTAGGTGACGAGGTGGTGGCGGGTAGCCACAACCTGAACGCCACCGTGCAGGTGCGGGTTAGCCGGGTGGGCACCCAGACCCGGTTTTCCCAAATTGTGGCCCTGATGGAAAGCGCATCCACCAGCAAGCCGCAGGTGGCCCAGTTGGCAGACCGGCTAGCCAAGCCATTTTTGGTGGGTGTGTTGGTCGCTGCTGGAGCGGCTGCTGCTTGGTGGTGGGGGCAAGACCCAGGGCATGCTTTGATGGTGGCGGTTTCGGTGCTGGTTGTGACCTGCCCTTGCGCTTTATCGTTGGCAACGCCGGCTGCCATGTTGGCTTGCGCCGGGGCTTTAGCCCGCGGGGGAGTTATGGTGCGCAATTTGCAAGCCTTGGAAGCGCTGGCCAAGGTTGACACCGTGGTGTTTGACAAAACCGGTACCCTCACACGCGACGGCATGGCGCTGGCCCATATTGACGTGCGTACTGGCACTACGCCGGCCCATGCGCTGGCCTTGGCGGCGGCCTTGGCGCGGCACTCACTTCATCCGCTGTCTCGCGCTTTGGTGCAAGCGGCAGCTTCTCGCATGGTTAGTGCCGATTGCGACAGCGTGGTCGAGTCTGCCGGACAGGGCTTGTGTGGGCAAGTACGCAATGGCGATAACAATGGCAATAGCGGTGAAATTCGCCTTGGCTCCGCTGTCTTTTGCGGGGTGGCACACAGCCAAGCTCCCAACGTACAAGTTCACTTGGCTGATGCCCAAGGTTGGCTTGCCACCTTTTCGCTCGAAGAAGACGTGCGCCCGGATGCACAGCAAGCCGTTGCAGCGCTGCAGTCCGCCGGGCTTGGCGTGTACCTGTTGTCTGGTGACAGCGGGGACTCGGTGCAACACATTGCGCAGCAAGTTGGAATTTTGCAAGCCCGCGGTGGCTGCACACCCGGCGACAAACTGCAAGCGCTGAAAGCGCTCCAAGCCCAAGGGCACACCGTCGCCATGGTGGGCGATGGGCTCAACGATGGCCCCGTGTTGGCAGGGGCCCATGTGTCCTTTGCCTTCGGGCAAGCTGTACCACTGGCACAGGCGCAGGCTGATTTTGTAGTGATGGGCAATACGCTGCAAAGCGTCGTGCAGTCTGTGCGCTTGGCGCGCGACACCATGCGCGTCGTTCGTCAAAATCTTTGGTGGGCCTTGCTATACAACGCCGCGTGTGTGCCGCTGGCCGTGCTGGGGTGGTTGCCCGCGTGGCTGGCGGGTTTGGGTATGGCCGCCAGTTCTTTGGCCGTGGTGTTGAACGCGCTGCGTTTGTCAAAAAATAGGCCTGGGCTCACGTTAGCCCAACGCTAGGAGTTGTTATGGAAATCTTGTATTTGCTCATTCCCCTGTCGGTAGTTTTGGTCTTTTTTATCTTGGGGGGCCTCTGGTGGGCTATTGATAGGGGTCAATTTGAAGATATCGAGGTGGAAGGTGCGCGAATTTTGAAAGACTAGCGAAAGCTTTCTGAACAAATTTAAGGTTTGTGGTTTGCAGTTGATATTCATCAACCCAATGAGAGCTTTGTCGGCTGACACTTGGTCCAGAGTCATCTAAGAAGAGGTAAATATGGCATTTCCAAATCAGCAAGCTACGACGTACAACGACACCGTTGTGCGTCAATTCACCATCATGACGGTGGTCTGGGGGGTTGTGGGTATGTTGGTAGGCGTGATCATCGCCGCCCAACTGGCCTGGCCCGAGTTGAACCTGGGCATTCCATGGCTCACCTACGGGCGCCTGCGTCCACTGCACACCAACGCGGTGATTTTTGCGTTTGGTGGCTGTGCCTTGTTCGCAACCGTGTATTACGTAGTGCAGCGCACCTGCCAGGTGCGACTGTTCAGCGACAAGCTGGCGGCTTTTACGTTTTGGGGCTGGCAAATCGTCATTCTCTCAGCGGCCATTTCATTACCTTTGGGTTACACCACAGGCAAAGAGTACGCAGAGCTGGAGTGGCCCATCGATATTTTGATCACACTGATCTGGGTGGCCTATGCAGTGGTGTTTTTTGGCACCTTGGGTACACGCAAGGTGCGCCACATTTACGTGGCCAACTGGTTCTTTGGTGCATTCATCATTGCGGTGGCCATTTTGCACATCGTCAACAGTGCTGAAATTCCTGCGGGCATGTTCAAGTCGTACTCCGCCTACGCTGGTGTGCAAGACGCGATGGTGCAGTGGTGGTATGGCCACAATGCGGTGGGCTTCTTTTTGACCGCAGCGTTCCTGGGCATGATGTATTACTTTATACCCAAGCAAGCGGGCCGTCCTGTGTACAGCTACCGCCTGTCTATTGTTCATTTTTGGGCGCTGATCTTCACTTACATGTGGGCGGGCCCGCACCACTTGCACTACACGGCGCTCCCTGACTGGACCCAGTCTGTGGGTATGGTGTTCTCGTTGATTTTGTTGGC